>CALRIB010000001.1 GCA_943359705.1 Candidatus Nomurabacteria bacterium
CGGAAGTGATGTTGCAGCAGACGCAGGTATCGCGAGTGAGGGAGAAGTATGCGGAGTTTCTCAACGCCTTTCCAAGCGTCCGAACATTGGCAAGGGCGCCCCTCGGCAGTGTGCTCAAGATTTGGTCGGGCCTTGGGTATAACAGGCGAGGGAAATATTTGCGCGATGCGGCAAAAGTAATTGTTGAGAAGTATGGCGGTAACTTCAGAAAGGCACTAGAACATCCGTTGCCCGGAGTCGGGCCATATACGAGAGCTGCCGTTCGAGCCTTTTCGTTCAATGAGCCCTGTGTATTAATCGAAACAAATATTCGCGCCGTGTATATGCATCATTTCTATACTAGTGTTTTGCAAAAGACTAGCATAGCGGATAGTGAGATTTTTCCTTTAGCAGAAGCCGCGGGAAGAGGGCAAGATCCGCGAACGTGGAACTGGGCGCTGATGGATTATGGCGCGTACCTCAAGCGTTCCGGTGTTCGGAACAATGTGCGGAGCGCACATTACACCAAGCAATCGAAGTTCGAAGGCAGTCTACGGCAAGTGCGGGGAGAAATTCTCCGCCGTTTGATGAAGGGGGAAAATGGGAAAAAAAGGGAAGACCTGCCTGCCGGCAGGCAGGAATGGAAAAAGGCGCTCGCTTCGCTCGCGCGCGACGGGCTTATCGTAAAAGACGGGAACCACTGGAGGATTGCATAGCTTACGCCGCCCCTTTCAGTTTATCTGCCTTCGCTTTTTTCCGTAAGAAATACACTCGGGTAGTCCAGCCCGGAAATATGCTTGTGCCTACCATGAATTCCGAAAGCGCCGTCGTGAAGGTCCAGCCGAAATTGCCGGATCCAAAAATATCTATGCCCTCTGATTTGCCGGCGAGCCACAGCGCACCTAATGTTATAGGACTTTCAGCCACATTTGTCACCTGAAATATGCTCACAAAGTCGCCGACGATGGCGATGAAGTACATAATCATATTTACATTGTACCTCTTGGCGGGGTTAGCTTGAAAGAAAAAGGGAAGTGGCGCATAGCGTAATATAGACAAAACGGCAAGACTGACCGTCTTGCCGTATTAACGAACCGCTTCAACGGCCCGTTTACTTCTTTGCGCTCACCACCAGAACCGGTTGGGACAGTTCGACGTAACCGGCGTCGAGTTTTTTCGGCGCGACATGCGGTTCCTCCTTGGTCGATTTCTTATTGCGGAATCTGCATTTCTTGACCGATTTGACGGGGTATTGCATTCCGGCGTCGTCTGCGACCAACACCTCCGTGTTGTCCGGAAGATGTGCGGTTGACCTTCTCAGATTACCCAAATTCATGGCGGAATCTCCGTTAGCGGCGGGGTTGCGTGTGCCGACTGCGACTATAGTAATCCGTCAAAAGGTTGTCAAACACTCACGATAACCGGGATGACGATCGGGCGTTTCATGGTGCGCTGGAGCAGGAAGCGGGAGACGGATTCGGCGAGGTCATCGCGGGCGGCGTCGAGGTCGGCGGCGCGGGGGTTGCGGAGTGATGTTTCTACACTTTTGCGGATGATGAGACGAGTTTGGTCCATCAGGTCTTTGTTGTCACGCAGATACACGAAACCGCGCGAGATGATGTCAGGAGATTTGTGTAATTTACCGGTGCGGCGGTCTACCGTAGCCACGACGACACAGAAGCCTTCCTGTCCGAGTGCTTTGCGGTCGCGCATCAGGACATCGGAGAGTTCGCTCACGGTCTGCCCTTCCACAACGCGGAGTTCTGACGGCGCTTTAACGGAGAGCTTCACGATCTTCTCGCCGCCGTTCTGGATTTCGATGATGGAGCCGTTGTCGGGGATGGAAATATTCTTTTGGTCGACGCCCATCTCAACGGCGAGGTCGGCGTGGACGCGAAGCATGTAATGGTAGCCGTGGACGGGGATGAAGAATTTGGGTTTGATTTGGCGGTGAATCCACGAGGCTTCTTCTCTGTTGCCGTGACCGGAGGCGTGCACGTCGCTCGCGTGGTAGGTGATGATGTGCGCGCCCTGGCGCGAGAGGTTGTCTTTGAGTTTCTGCACAGCACGCTCGTTGCCCGGAATGACGGAGGAAGAGAGGACGATGGTGTCGCTCGGCTGCAGGCGGATATATTTGTGCGTTTTGTTGCCGATGCGGGCGAGTGAGGCGAATTCGTCGCCTTGCGCGCCGGTCGCGAGAATGATGATGCGCTCCGGCGGGTACTGGCCCATGTTCTCCACGGCGACGACGGTGTCGTCTTTGTATTTAATGAGGCCGATTTCACGCGCGATTTCGATGTTGGTGCGCATCGAGCGGCCGTCAATGACGATTTTCTTGCCGAATTGTTCGGCGAAGTGCACGACGCGGATGAGACGCTCGAGGTGAGAGGCGAACATGGCAACGATAAGGCGACCCTTTGTATCGCGGATGATGGCTTCAAGTGTGCGGTACACCGTGGACTCCGGAATGGAGAAGCCCGGTTGCCAAACGTTGGTAGAGTCCATGAGTAGCGCCAAGACTTTGCGGTGTTTGAAGATGCCGAATTCCTGGTGTTCTTCTTCGGAAGGTTCGCCGCCTTCATGGTTGAGCTTGATGTCACCGGTGAAGACCACATCGCCCTGCGGCGTTTCGATGATGATACCCATTGAGTCGGGCACGGTGTGTGTGACGCCGAAGAAGCGAATGGTCGTCGCGCCGAGTTTCAAGACTTCGCTCTTCTCGACTTCGCGGATGTTGGTCGGCGGCAGGTGGGTAAACTCTTCCTGGCGCTTTTTAATCATCATGCCCGTGAGTTTGCGGGTATAGATGGTGGGGTTCCCGATGCGGTCGATGATGTACGGAATGCCGCCGATGTGGTCGAGGTGGCCGTGCGAAATGAGGAGTCCGCGGATTTTGTCGCGGCGCTCTTCGAGATAGCTCGTGTTGGGCAGAATGTAGTCGATGCCGGGCGTCTCGTCTTCGCGGAATTGGAATCCGCAGTCGAGGATGAAAATGTCGTTACCGACTTCGACGGCGGTCATGTTGCGGCCGATTTCTTCGACGCCGCCGAGCGGGATGATGCGTACGCTGTCAGATGCGAGCGGGGGGACGACGACGACGGGTCGGCGCTCCGAGGGAGCCTGGTGCTCTACGCGGCTGCGTCCGCGACGCGGCGGGTGAGAGGGTCGGCCACCGCGCCCGAAGGATCGGCGTCCGCCTCCGCCTCCGCGTTGCGGCATCGGGCGACCACCCGGTCGATTGTGCTGCGGCGGGCGCGGCTGACCCGGCGTGTGTCCGGGAGTTCCGGAAGGTTGAGGATTGGGCTGTGAAGTATTGTCCATACTAGATTGTTAATTAATTAGTTTTGTCGCTGAATATATTCCACACACGCTCGGTCTCGGTGTACCACTGGTACACGTTCGCAAAGCGTTCAGCGGGTGATGTGAGCGCGCCGAGTGCAGCGCCATGCAGTTTTGGCGGTACCACATAGAGGAAGTCGGGCGCATACAGGAAAACAGCCGGCGCGTCTTTTTGCACGAGCGATGCGAATTGCGTGTAGAGTTTTTCGCGCTCTTTGCCGTCGGTCGTTGCGCGCGCGTCGGAAAGCAGAGCGTCCACTTTGACATTGGCATACAGCGCGAGATTGAGACCGGGGTCGTTGCGCTGACTCGAGTGCCAGAAGGCGAACAGATCAAGCGTGCGCCCCACTACTTCTCCGAAGAGCACCGCGTCGTACGCGCGCGGCCGGATAATAGTCGAGTTTAGCTCCGACAGCGAGTACACATGAACGTCGACCGGGATGCCTGCCGCTCGCCACGAGGCGGCGAGTATTTCGGCTGTGTGCGAGAGCTCCGGTTCGTCCGCGGTCGCAAGCGTGAAGGAGAGCGTGTTCTTGCCCTTTTTCCACGCGCCGGCCGCATCGTCAAATTTCCATCCGCCGCGCAAGAGGATGGTCCGCGCCGTCTCCGCATTCGGTGTCGAAGAGGCGAACGTCGAATGTTTTTCGAGAGGCGCAGGAACTGCAGCGACGTTCGCGCCCAAAAGCCCGGGCGGGATAGGACCCTCGAGCGTCGCCCCGTAGCCTCGAAGCACTTCGTTGACGAGCGCTTGTTTGTCGACTGCAGCGTTCAATGCGTCGCGGGCCGAAGCATCGGCAAGTGCCGTGTTCTTGTTCTGATTGAAAAAGATACCGAATGTGCGCGGCAAAACCGTGCGCACGATAGAAGTGTCGGCCTTTAGCTCGGAGACCTCGGACGGTGTGATGCCGGCGAAACTGTCGATGTAGCCGGAATTGTACGCGGCGACAAGCCCCTCCTCATTGGGGTAAAACAAGAAGGAGATCTTTTTCAGGTAGGGTTCGCCGAGCGTAAATTGTTTGAACGATGCAAGCGTGTAGCGAGTCGCCGAACCCGTGGCGTCGGTGGCCAAACCCGCGATGCGGTACGGACCGCTGCCGACCGGGTGCGTGTTGAGCGGACTGAACGGGAATTCTTCGGCGGAAATGTTTTGCCAGAGATGCTGCGGCAGGATACCGAGTGTTGTGTTCTCCAAGAAGGGTGCGTACGGATGCGGGAGCTTAAAGACGACGGTTTGCTTGTCGGGGGCAGAAACAGCTACACCTTCCCAGTCGGCGCGGTGCTGACTTTTGATGTCGGGGTTCTGGGCTTTTTGCACGGTGAAGACGACATCCGCGGATGTGACGGCCGAGCCGTCGTGGAAGGTCGCGTTGGCGCGGAGCGTAAAGGTGTAAGTCGTGCCGTCCTCCGAGATGTCATACGATTCCGCGAGGTCGGGGATGAGCGAGCCGTCGGGAAGCGCGCGCATCAATCCGGAATAGACCAGCGCCGAGAGGTCGGCATCGGGTTCGGAGAGTGTGAGCAGGGGGTTGATGAAACGTGCCGGGCCGACGACGCCTTCGGTGAGAGAGCCGCCGACCGCGGGGACGTCGACCGAAACAGCCGCGTTGGCGCCTGCCAGTAATATAAAGGTGCTACCCGCGAGTAGCGCCGTCAATATATAGAGCACCAGCCGCTCGCCGGGTGAGAAGCGGTGCAGCTTGCCTTCAAGCCCGGAGAATTTCGGGAGCGGACGGTGTCGTGTCAATTTTTCAGTATATGAATCGAGATCCATGGCGCGTTAGTACGCGCTCGGCGCAGCCGCGGAGGCGGGCGCAAGCGGTTAGCTAATTAATAGATTAATGAGTGCCGAGAGGGCAAAAAGAATACCAAGAGTAATAGTGGCATAGAAGAGTGTTTTCTCCAAGCCGCGGCGGGTGTGGAAACCCGACGAAAAGTTGTCAGCGCCGAACGCTCCGCCGAGCGCAGCCCCGGTGCGCTGCAAAAGCACGCACACAATGAGCAGCACGGAGAGTGCTATCTGCACGTACGGCAACACTGACTGGAGGAAACCCATCGCCGAAAAGCCTACCATGAGCCTTTTTAAAACACAAATGCCACGAAATCATTCGTGGCATCTTCATGCGGCGGCCCCAGATTGGGCCGCCGCTCGATATGGCGTAGTTATTCCAACTTACGCGTTAGAACAGTATGCCCGCCGAGTTTCTCGATCTTGACTCCTTTACCCTCAAGCTCTTGCCGCTCATGAGGTTCAAGATTGTTGATCCAACGGCCACGGCGATAGGGAAACGCCCTCGCGTAGTTCCGCTCGATTGGGAGTTGGAATCCCAAGGGTGCACCACCGATTCGCGCAGAGCGAATTACGCTGAAACCGTCCCATGGTTTCAGAAATATCGCCATGCGCACTTCGCGACGAAGGACTTCCTCCACTTCGAGGAGTCGAGCGATTGGCAGTTTGACAACGGTTCCAAAGCGGATGCATGCCGATATGTATCCGCACGAGAGCCACAACGTTGCGACAGCCACAAACCATAGCCACAAGGGGAAATCGGGTATTGTCATCAGAGAACCCTCCATGCGGAAAATCCCGCTAGTCGGTATTATGTAACTTTTCTATAATAAATCAAGTTGACCAAAAAGGCCGTTTTCATTTACATTATCTCCGTCGCAGCGTATGCTGCACATCTCATTTAGCAGCTCTCAGTCATTTTGATATGAAAAAAGATCCAGAAGCCAAGATAAACATCCACCCGCTTGCCGACCGCGTACTCATTAAGCGCGTTGACGCAAACGAAACGAAATCGCCCTCCGGCATCATCATCCCCGACACCGCCACCAAGGAAAAGTCGAAGATTGGTCTCATTATCGCCGCCGGCCCGGGCCGTTTCGGCGAAGAAGGCGACCTCATCCCGACGAGTGTGAAAGCCGGTCAGAAAGTTTACTTCAACGCCGGCTGGGACAATGAGGTCAAGCTCGACAAGAGTGACGACGAATACTTCCTCGTTCGCGAATCCGACATCCTCGGCATCATCAAATAGTCATTAGTCATAAGTCATCAGAAAAAACATGGCAAAACAAGTTATTTTCGACCAGGACGTACGCAACGCGCTGAAGCGCGGCGTGGACATCGTCGCCAACGCGGTCAAAGTCACCATCGGTCCCCGTGGCCGCAACGTCGCGCTCTCGAAATCGTGGGGCGGCCCGACCATCACCAACGACGGTGTTTCTATCGCGAAGGAAATTTCTCTCGCAGACAAATTTGAAGACATGGGCGCGAGCATAGTGAAGGAGGTTGCTACCAAAACCAACGACAAGGCAGGTGACGGCACCACCACGGCCGTGGTACTCACACAAGCGATTGTGCACGAGGGCTTGAAGCGCACTGCGCTCGGCGCCAACGCGATGATGGTGCGCCGCGGTATCGAAGCGGCTGCCAAAGACGCAGTGGCTGAACTCAAGAAAATGTCGAAGCCGGTTCACGGCAAGCAGGAAATCAAGCAAGTCGCCAGCATCTCAGCTGAATCAGAGGAATTGGGCGAAAAAATCGCCGAAGTCGTCAGCAAAGTGGGCAAGGACGGCGTCGTCACGGTGGAGGAATCGCAGGCCACCGGCATCGATTCCGAATACGTGGAAGGCTTGGAGTTCGACAAGGGCTACGTGTCGGCCTACATGATCTCAAACGCTGAGCGCATGGAAGCGGAAGTCAAAGACGCATCCATCCTCATCACCGACAAGAAAATTTCCGCAGTCAAAGACATCCTCCCGCTGCTCGAAAAAATTGCACAATCGGGAAAACGCGACCTCGTCATCATCGCCGACGACGTGGAAGGCGAAGCGCTCACCACGTTTGTGGTCAATAAATTGAAAGGCGTATTCAACATCCTCGCGGTCAAAGCGCCGGGCTACGGCGATCGCAAGAAAGAAATGCTCGCTGACATCGCGACGACCGTCGGCGCGCAGGTCATCTCCGAAGACCTCGGTACCAAACTCGAGAACGCGGAGCTCACGATGCTCGGGCGTGCGAATCGCGTCGTGGCCACCAAAGATTCCACCATCATCATCGGCGGCAAGGGCAAAAAGAGCGACATCGAGTCGCGCGTCGCCCAAATACGCAAACAGCTTGAGAATACCGACTCGAAGTTCGACAAAGAAAAGCTTGAGGAGCGCGTGGCCAAGCTCACCGGCGGCGTGGCCGTCATCCGCGTGGGTGCTGCCACAGAGACCGAGATGAAATACTTGAAAGACAAGATCGAGGACGCGGTCAATGCGACGAAAGCTGCGATTGCCGAGGGCATCGTACCGGGTGGAGGCGCAGCGCTCGCAAAAGTAGGCGAGAAGCTGGGCAAGAAAATTGACCCGAAGGCGCACGATGAGTACACCATCGGGTATCGCATTCTTCTCTCCGCGCTCTCCGCGCCCTTCCTCCAAATCTGCAAAAATTCCGGTCGCGAGGACGGCGCCGTGCTTTTGAAAGAAATCGTCTCGAAGCAGGGCGCGTTCGGTTTCAACGCCGCAAGCGAGAGTGAGGAAGCGCAAATCGTCGACATGTATGAAGCCGGCATCATCGACCCGGTTAAGGTGACAAGAAGCTGCGTGGAAAATGCCGCATCGGCATCAGCCGTACTTCTGACCACAGAAGCAGCGGTCGCAGATATTCCTGAAGACAAGAAAGCTCCTACGCCGGGAATGGGTGGAATGGGGGAAATGGATTAAGAAAGGGAACAAGAGAAACAAGCGGCCGCCCTACGGGCGGCCGCTGTCGTATTCACAGGCTCACCACGCAGCACTCCAAAGCACTGCTATCATGAAGCTATGCATCCCTCGCTTAGGGTCGTGCGGGATATTTTTGCTGTTGGCGTCCTCTTCGTCGCTCTAAACACGGGTCTCAATATAGCCCTCGCGGCCGACGGCGGTAAAGCGACGGCCGACAAGAGCGCCGATGCGATGTGCAATCCCGTCATCACCCAGTGCAAACGTTGCGGCACCATTCCCTACGGCTCGACGTGCATCAAAGGAGCGTCCAACAAGCTCAACATGAACGGCTGCCCGTGCCAGAGCAAGGACGGAAAGACCGGTGGTGTGTGCGTCGCGGCGAACAATTGCAAAGGTACTTGGAGAAAAGACGAGAAAGGTAAAGAAGTGCCCATCGACGGCAAGGGCACACCACCCCCCGCTTCCACCGCACCTCCGAGCGGCACCACTCCACCGGGCGACCAGGTCCCGCCGACCACTTCTGCCGACCCGCGTCAGCCGAATCTGAATCCTGACGGTACTCCAGCCGCAGCAAACAATAGCGGCAAACAAACCGACGCTGCCGCCGAGCTCAACAATCTTGCATATCCCGACAACCCAAATGCTCCTTCGCGTCAGGAACAGCTGGAGAAGATTGATGCGGAGATAGCACGACTCAAACAAGACATCTCACAATACTCCGCACAAAATACCGACGCCCAAAAAACGGCGGATCTCGCAGACTTGTACGCGCGGCGCGATGCGCTCTTGAATCCGCCGTTGACAAACGGGCCGGTTCAACCGTCAACTTTTGATGAGTCGGGGTTTACCCAAATAACCCCGCAGAAAGAGCAAACCTTTAGCGGTTGGTTATACGATAATACGAACGGATGGCTCGGCGTATCTGATAACCCTACTCAGCGGGCAATAGACCGTCTTACCAGTGAAGGTTTTACTCCCGCTCAGCAGGAAAGATATTTTGAACAGTTGGCCGCTTCGGAAAGAGGTGAGGCGGTTCATCCCATTATCCCGCAAAGCACATTCATTGGACATGCAAATGCGGCCCCGGGCCTCGAAACTGCATGGATGACTCAACCAACCCCCTCAAATTCTTCATTTGTAGATCGACCCATAACTTCAGGCGAAGTGCAGACGCAGCTTCCGCCTGCACAGACTTCGCAACAAACGGCACCGACTGCACCGCCCGCGTCTCCGGCCGCATCCGCGCCTCCCACGGGCTACACACCCGCGCCTTCTCCCGTTCAGTCGGGCCCGACCGGTGCACAACAATCCGGTCCGTTTGGTCCGCCGGCCGGCTCCGCACCGGCTGCACAAGCTCCTGCGACAAACCCCACTCAAACCGGCCCGGCTCCTACGCCAACCCCCACTTCGCCCACCGGGCAGAGTCAATTCCCGACGAATCCGACGACCCCCACCAGGCCGACTGCTCCATACCCGACTTCTCCTAGTCCGACTCCCACAGGCCCCACTCCTCCGGGGACGAGTCCGATTCCGAATAATCCCACGCAACAATTTCCAACAAGACCCGTTCCAAATATTCCGCCGACTCCGACCCCTTACACCCCGGCACGACCTACCACTCCAAACGTGCCAACGCGTATCTACAACAACGTCCGCACGTTTACGAATACCGTCCTTTCGCTTCTCTCGTTCAGCCCGCCGACCAATAACAATACGGTCGTTGTTACGCCTACGCCTGCCCCCGCCACTCCCGTCACGCCGACCGCCTCTACATATGTGCAGGCATGTCCGCCGGGGAAGCCTTGCGCCAATATCCCCATCATTCCGCTTCCGGGTCAGCCGCAGACTCTCACACCCACTGCTCCGCCAACGACGCAGCAAACGGGCGCGTACGTGTGTTTCGACACCAACTCGTCTTTGCGGGTCATCACAGGCAGCAACGCATCGAACTGCGTAAAAGTGGGGGACACACCGAGCCCGCTTCCGCAGCCGAATATTTCCGACCTTACCGAGCAGCTTCGTAGCTTCCTGACCCCGGCAGGTGCATCGCTATAAACAGGCCACGATTGACAATTTTGTCAAATTTGATATAATGTACGGAGTCCGCTCCTTAGGCATCCGATAGTTTGCCTTGGGTTTTCCCCACCGTCCTTAACAGGAGACTCCGCATGTCGAGTCAAGCCCTTCCCGCGCCTCCCGGCAGCGTCAATGTGCTCAAAATTGTCGTTGTCGGATTGTCGGCGGGACTACTGGTCGCGCTCGTCGCCCTCTACCTTCTGCTGGAGAAATCCCGCGAGATGGCACGAACGCTCCCGCAGCCGACGCCAGCGTGCTTCTACGATCCGAACGACGTTCAGTCCTGCTGCGAACGGAACGAGGTTCCGAAGTTCTCCGTTGACCCCGGCCGCCTCGAAAACGGCAAGGTCGTCTCCCCTTGGAGAACTGCCTGCAGACGCGTACAAACCTGACGCAGCAAACATCGGATAAGACGGCAGCTCGCTTGAGCCGCCGTCTTTCCATTTGTGGTATAGTGGACACATGACAGGTTGGATTATTTTGGGAATAGTCGTAGTGGTCGCACTTTGGGCCATCTACGCTTTCAATCGTTTTGTTACGCTTACCAACCGTGTGAAAGAGGCTTGGTCGGATATTGATATCCAGCTGAAGCGTCGCTACGACCTCATTCCGAATCTCGTGGAGACGGTCAAAGGATACGCCGGGCACGAGAGCGGCACGCTTGCGAAGGTGACCGAGATGCGCACGCGCGCGATGAACGCCACGACGCCGACCGACAAATCGGCTGCGGAAAACATGCTCTCCGGCGCGCTCAAAACCCTTTTCGCCGTTTCGGAAAATTATCCCAACCTGAGAGCCAACGAAAACTTCGTCGAACTTCAAAATGAACTTTCCGACACAGAAAACAAAATCCAAGCCGCTCGCCGTTTCTACAATTCCACCGTGCAGGACCTCAACACCGGTCTCCAGGTATTCCCGTCCAACCTCATCGGCTCGACCTTCGGCTTCACTCCTCGCGACTTCTTCCAACTGGGCGAGAACGAACAAGCAGCAAAAGAGCCGGTGAAAGTCAGTTTTTAGTCGCTGTCCGTATCGTTTTTTTGGTGTGCGGCGGCTTTTTCTGCTGCGGCACCATGAGGGGCGGACGCGGCGCGCTAATATAAAACTCATGTTTGCCTATTTGGCCGACTTTTATAAGTGAATCAAAAAAGGCCTTTGACCGTTCACTCATTTGGGCATCCGTCGATTTGTAGAATTGCGTATTTTCAGGCAAACCGGTTATCTGGGAGAGTTCTCTTACGATAGCTTCCGGACTCTTGTGCGCAAAATGTTTTACGAAGATCTCGGTCAGCTTGACGAGGTCGCCGCCCTCGCGCCGCGCGAGCTCTTGCGGATCGTATGCGGTCCACGAAAATTGCCGCTTGGCGTAGACGACGTCCTGGATGCTGTGGCCCCAACGTTTCGACGCAAGTCGTGCGAAGGTGACTTGTGCGATAGCCAGTTGACCATGCGCACTCTCGCCGCGCGCCTCATGAAACACGTTCTTTGCCAGGAATTCGAGATCGCTTTTGCTGAAAAATTCTTGACGCTGTTCTTGCACTTTGAGTGCACGTGGCTCTGCAGCAGCTGCATCCGTAGGAGTGGCGAGCGAGACGACGCTCGCGGCAAGGAGCGTTCGCAATCCGGTCGCGATCTCTTCCATTGAAGGCGGGCGCCCCGACGAACTCTCATCGGCAGCGAAGTCGGAAAGCGTCTCGCGAAAACTCCGCCGCTGCGGCATTTCCATGTACATCGATTCAAGTATAGCTCACCGTAGATTCAGGCCTATTTTCCCAGTATGATGAGCGGGATGGCTTCCCTCTACACACAGCAGTCAAAAAACGTCTTCCGGACATGGACGATGATGGGGGTGTTTCTCATTTTGGTCATTGGAGTCGGATGGCTGGCGGCGCAATACTACGGTGATTCGACACTTCTCTACGTGGCAGTCGGCTTTTCACTGTTTGCCAACGTGGGCGCCTACTGGTTCTCCGACAAAGTCGCTATCGCTTCCGTGGGAGCGAAGCCGGCTGATGAAAATCAGTACAAAGAATTGCATCGCATCGTCGAAAATCTTGCCATCACGGCGGGGTTGCCGAAGCCGCGTGTGTACATTATTGAAGACCCGGCGCCCAACGCATTTGCAACCGGGCGAGATGCAAAGCACGCGGTTATAGCGGTGACGACCGGGCTTCTTGGAATGATGGACCGAAGCGAGCTCGAAGGCGTGCTCGCGCACGAACTCTCGCACGTGGGCAATCGCGATATTTTGGTGATGACGGTCGCGGTCGTCTTGGTCGGATTCATCTCTGTGCTCGCCAATATGTTCTTGCATATCGGCCACTGGGGCGGACGCGACAGAGACAGCAAGGGTAACGCATTTATCGCAATTGCCGCGATTATGGCGATGATTCTTGCACCCATCGCGGCCCAGCTCATCCAACTCGCCATCTCCCGCAAACGTGAATTCTTGGCTGACGCATCGGGCGCTTTGCTCACACGCTATCCCGATGGCCTAGCGTCCGCGCTCACCAAAATCGGCGCATACGCCGCGCCGATGCAGCGTGCTTCGACCACCACCGCGCATCTTTTCATTTCCAATCCGTTCGGCGCACATCCGGCAGGGCAGTACTTGGCCAATCTTTTTTCCACGCATCCGCCTCTTTCCGCGCGCATCGAAGCGCTGCAAGGGATGAACGTGTAAATCACCATGCATTTATCGCGCGACGGCAAATTCGTACGCACCGACATGTGGCGCGAAGGGGAGTATCTCGACCTCTGGAGCGTGCCGCATTTTCTCTCAGGCGTCGCTCTTGCACTCGCGATGCGTTACGTGGGCTTCGATGTATTGCCTACTTTTGTCGTGGCGTTCCTGCTCCTTGTCGGCTACGAAATGTTCGAAGCGCTCGCCAAGATAGAGGAAACTCGCTGGAATCGTACGCTTGACGTCGTTGTCGGGCTAGTGAGCTTTACGCCCACCTATCTTCTCTCCGCGTCATTCGCCGCAGCGGATATTGTGCCCGCATTCGCACTCGTCGCAGGTATCGATGGCGCACTCAGTTTCATCGGCTGGCGCGCATCGCAAAAAGCAATTGTTCTCGAAACAAAACTTCGCGCCGAAATTGAAGGCCAAAGAGAAAAAATGCAGGAGCGCGGCGAGCGTATCAAGGCCAAGCTGCACGAAGAGCGGCTCAAGTGGGACAAGCGAGGGCGAGCATTCAAAAACCGAATTATTGAAGAGAAACTTTAGGTGACCGGAACATTCCGCCTTCGCAATCACGATATGGGCGAGAATAGGTCGATATATCGCCCTGTTCGTTTCCGTTCAGATTGGTTTTCTCCCGCTTCGAAGTGCGTCCAAACGCTTTTGATGCCGCGGACCCGCCCGGGAGGGCATCCCGGCCGAAAGGAACACTTCCAGATAATCAAGGAACGAAAGGTTTCTGTTGAAAACACGGCATAGCGGATCAAAGTCTCCGGCCAACAGACGTCTATGGAGGCGCTTAATGGTTGATCCACTGACGTTGAGCGTTTGTTCAATGTAGTAATAGGACTGGTCGCGTTCGAGCATCGTTATAATGGCGAGGCGCTTTGCGAGCATCATCCGTTCTGTGGGAGTTAGAAGAGAACGAACCCGAGCTTTCCCTCTTTGAAGACTTGTTGAGAAAAGAGCATTCATAAACGCATTGATAATATGTTGCTCCGTGCGAGGTTCTATCTTTCGTTTCGAGACGTGTGTCATAGGTCGATATATCGACCTATAGTAGCATTGGCGATTGAACCCAGAAAGAAACTCGATATACTACCAGTTACGGAGGCGTCGCATAGTGGTCTAGTGCACCGCCTTGGAAAGGCGGCATGCCGCAAGGCATCGAGAGTTCGAATCTCTCCGCCTCCGCCCTTATGGAACAACGAATTCAAAATCTTGAGAAAGAACTTGCGGCGATGGCGCAGCGTGTTCAGCAGTTGGAAACTGAAGCATCCGCTCTAAAAGAGCGTAACAAGCGCGTCGAAGGGGACAAGGCGTGGGAGATAAGTTATTTTAGGAGTTGCTCGCTGGCGGCGGCGACGTACGTTGTCTCGGCCGTCGTGCTCAAAATGATAGACCGCGAGAATTTCTTCGTCGAAGCGCTGGTGCCGGCGCTCGGGTATCTTCTTTCAACGCTCTCGCTCCCGGCCGTGAAGCGCTGGTGGGTAAGAAAATTTGATTCACGAGTCTAACGTGAAGCTCTGATGTCTTTCATTATGATGATATCGTCCTCGTGTTGCCCCGGCATCGTGGGGAGGTGAGTCTTGAGCGTAATTTTTACGTCCGTACCCTCACCCTTGATCACGAGCGTCAGATTGCCTTCAGCGTCGGGGATACTGTTTTGTTCGCGCGCTTTTTCGATAAGTTTTTGGTAACTCTCAAGAACGTTTTCCTTGTCTCGTATGCCGAGTTCCCGCAGTGCGGGTTTGTCGAGCTTATCAAGCGTATCCTTCGCTTCGCTGTATGTTAAGACACCCTCAGCGTCGTTTTTCCCTGCTTCTTGGAACTGCGCATCGGATTTCACCTGCATTTTTTCCCAGAACTCTTCGCCCACCGATGTATCAACTGAAGTCGTCCCGCTCTCTATCACCCCTTTCAATTTATACAGACCGGTAGATCGAAGTGAATTGGCCATATTCATGCGGCATAAAATCCAGCCACCCGGCGCTATTTGTTTAAGGAATTTCTCTCTCGGCAACACGTCCTTGTCGAGAACAACCGCAATATCGGCGCGTTCGGCAAGATGTTGGTGCGCCGGGTCGCCTTTGACGACGTTCTCGAACCCGCTTTTCTTTTTAAGCATATCCCGCTCCGAGCGTTTCTCCGTGAGGAAGGTGAAGTTGGGAATCGAATCGCCCTTCTTGAAAGCTCGCGTGATTGCCATGTTGCGCTCCGGATGAACGACATAGATAGAGAGATTCTCAGGGTCAATGCGGTCGAGGTGAAAGGTGCGTCGGAATGCGCGCATCGCCTTGATATCGGTGTGATGCACTTCGAGATAGGTATCGCTCTTAAGGTCGCGTGAAAGCTCCTTCTCGAACAACTCCTCTTCGTCCGGAATCTTTTCTAGAGCGCCTACTCCCATCTCGCCGCCGTGAGCTTTTGTCATGGCAAAAGTATAGCAAAATCGGACGAGAGTGTGCAGGAGAGATGGGTGTGGTTTAATGTGCGGATGCATCTCCGGCACGCGTTTCTTGTGGCAGTTGTTGTATGTATCGTCGCACTTGTTTTCATTAAACTCCCCGCGTTTCCCGCAAATCCTGCGACTGCGACGTCGACCCCGGCTACTTCTATGCCGGTTGTCCAAGAAGAATCAACGACGACCGCCGCGGGCACGCCCCGCGTGCCCGCGGCACCCTTTCCCTCCGTGCAAATCGGCGGACAAACAGTGCACGTCACCATCGCCGACACACCCGACAAGCGTGAACAAGGTTTGAGCGGTCGCAAAGGCCTCGCGCCCGACGAAGGAATGCTCTTCGTTTTTCCCGGCGACGGCCAGTACGGCTTTTGGATGAAGGACATGCTCTTTTCGATTGATATTGTGTGGGTGTCGGCGAGCAGCACAGTCGTTGACATACAGGCGAATGTCTCTCCGGATACCTATCCGAGCGTGTTCCAGCCCAAAGCAGCGGCGCGCTATGTTTTGGAGCTCCCCGCCGGATTTGCCAAGCTTTACAACGTGCAAAAGGGGGGTGCCGTCGTGCTCCCATAAAAACTTCATCGCAGCCGGCGGCCTGCCTGCCGGTAGGCAAGTTGTCCACACCTCCTTGTTCATTTCATTTTAAAAGTGCGGGGGTACAATGAATCTCCGCTTAGGGGTTTACCAAGATAACGTCAGTGCGCATGACAAAATCTATCGCCACGCGAGTGGCACGTTCGAAGGGTCTCGGAGAAACGGCAAACGTCGGAGGGGATTCGGCCTTTCGCGTCTATAAAAAATATTTACCGCAGATTCAGAAACGATCGGGCGCCATCGTCCCGTTCGAATTTTCAAAAATCGTGAGTGCCATCGAGAAATCGATGAAAGCCTCCAACGAGGGCTCGGCTGACGAGGCGGCAGTCGTCGGACACAAGGTCGCAGGCGAGATGATGCGCATCGCCAAGACCTACAAAAACTTCCTCCCCACCGTCGAAGGCTGCCAGGACGAGGTCGAGCGCCAGCTCATCCTCTCCGACTACGTGGCGACCGCAAAAGCCTACATTTTGTACCGCGCGGAGCGGGCAAAAATCCGCAAAGAGCAGGGCGAAGTGCCTGAGCACGTCAAAAAGCTCACCGAAGAGAGCAAGAAATATTTCAAGAACAATCCGCTCGGTGAATTCGTCTACCTCCGCACCTACGCGCGCTGGATAGAGAGCGAGCAGCGCCGTGAGACGTGGATTGAGACAGTCGACCGCTACATCAATTTCATGAAAGAGAATCTCGGAGAAAAGATGACGAAGCGCGAGTACGCCGAAATTCGCGAGGCCATTCTCAAGCAAGAAGTCATGCCTTCGATGCGCGCGATGCAGTTTGCGGGCGCGCCGGCAAAAAAGTGCAACACCTGTTTTTACAACTGCTCGTTCACCGCACCCGTGAAGCTCGAAGACTTCGCCGAGATTATGTACCTCTCCATGCAGGGATGCGGCGTGGGATACGCGGTGGAGAGCCAAAACATCCAGCAACTGCCGCAAATAGGCAAGCAGACGGGCGACAAACTCACGACACACATTGTGCAGGACACCAAAGAAGGTTGGTGCGACGCGCTCACGCTCGGACTCAAGACCTGGTACGCGGGCAAGGACATCGAATTCGATTTCTCCATGATCCGCCCCGCTGGCGCACGCCTGAAGACGATGGGAGGCAAAGCATCCGGCCCCGAGCCGCTTCGTTCGCTTCTCGCTTTTGCCCGCGAGCGCATTTTGCGTCGCCAGGGTAGGCGCCTGCGCAACATCGACGCGCACGACATCATCTGCAAAATAGGTGAGTGCGTAGTCGCCGGAGGAGTGCGCCGCACGGCCATGATCTCGCTCTCCGACCTCGACGACGTCGAGATCCGTGACGCCAAGAAAGGTCAATTCTTTCTCACCGACCCGTACCGCTCCGTGGCCAACAACTCCGCCGTATATGAGGTCAAGCCGACCAACGCCGAACTGATGGACGAGTGGGTGGCTCTCATGAAAAGCGGCACCGGCGAGCGCGGTATCTTTAACCGCGGAAGCCTTGAGAAGACGATGCCTGAGCGCCGCCAAAAATTGCTCCAGAAGAAGTACGGCAAGAAAACCAATTTCATCGGCCAGGTGGGCACCAACCCCTGCGGCGAAATCATTCTGCAATCCAAACAATTTTGCAATCTCTCCGAGGTGATTGCCCGCGCTGACGACACCGAGAAAACGCTGCTCCGCAAAGCGAAGCTAGCCACGCTTCTCGGCACCTACCAGTCCACGCTCACCAAATTCAACTACATCTCAAAAGAGTGGACCGACAACTGCGAACAGGAGCGCCTGCTCGGCGTATCCATCACCGGTCAGTGGGACTCTCCCGCAGTACGTGAACCGAAGACGATGCGCAAAATGCGCGCGGTCGCCATCAAGACCAACGCGGATTACGCCAAGCGCTTTGGTGTACCGGTCTCGAGTTCCATCACCTGCGTGAAGCCTTCGGGCACCGTCTCGCAGACCTTCGACTGCTCATCCGGTATTCACCCGCGCCACTCCCAGTACTACATCCGCCGTGTCCGCATTTCCGCTACCGACTCGCTCTACAAAATGATGCGCGACCAGGGCGTGCAGGCGCATCCGGAAGTGGGGCAGAACCCGGACGAGGCCACGACCTTCGTCTTGGAGTTCCCGGTCAAAGCTCCGGCCGGCTCGGTCTTCAAGAACGACCTCACTGCCATCGAGCAGCTTGAATACTGGAAGCGCGTCAAATTGAATTTCACCGAACACAATCCTTCAGCCACCATCTCGGTCGGGGAAGAGGAGTGGGTGCAGTGCGTGGCCTGGATCTCCGACAACTGGGACATCATCGGCGGTCTCTCCTTCCTTCCGCGCGAAAATCATGTCTACCGCTTGGCACCGTACGAGGCTATCGACAAAAAGACGTACGAAACCCTCGCCGCAAAGTTCCCGGTCATCGACTACTCCAAGCTCGTCATCTACGAGCGCACCGACGAGACCGAACAGAAAAAGGAACTAGCATGTGCCGGAGGTACGTGCGAAATAGTTTAGTCTGAATACAAATAAAAAAGCCCCGGTCCGGGGCTTTTTTATTTGGCGCGCATCACTCCTTAAAATATCGATCAAGAAAATCTTGCAAGGCGAGTGGTGTTCCTGCCGCCGCAATGGCCTGTTCATTTACCGTGTCAGCAAACAGCTGTGCGAATTCGGCAGATGCGGCGCTTATCGCAATGCGCGCGGTGTTCTCGTCTTTCAAAAGTTCCGGATTATTAGTTTGGAGATGTTGTAAAGCTGCGGAGGTAACCAGTTTCGTAATTTGTTCGAATGTCGGCTTCAGCTGCTCCGAAATTTGTTCTTGTTTCAGCTCTTGGCGCGAGCGAAATTTACTAACGTTTCCGATTTCATCAATCATACGGAAATGCTACGGTAAATAACATATTTAGCAAACTTAGGCAGCTGCGGCTGTTCCCGCCACGAATCCCGTGGTCCAGCAGATCTGGAGGCTGTAGCCACCTGACGGTCGGTCGATGTTGAGCAGGTCGCCGACAATGTACAGATTTGAGTATTTGAGCGAGCGCATTGTTTTGAAATCAATTTCTTCGAGTGAGACACCGCCGGAGGTAATGATTGCCTTATCGAGTCCAAGCAGTCCTTTCACTTCGAGCTTGAGCGCTTTCAAGAGTTTCGCGAGCCGGATACGCTCTTCGCGCTTTATGCTGTTGCAGGATGTTTCCGGTTTTATATCAGCAAGTTCTAAAAGAATAGGGACCAATGCGGGTGGCACAAGCCCGGTCAAACTGTTGCGTATCATTTTCTTGTCGTTCGCTTTAAAAATCTCTTGCAAACGTGCGTTCACTTTTTCTGGGCCTTCAGTGGAAAGAAGATCGAGCTCGATAACCACCTCACCGTATTTTAAAAGTTCTCCGATATCGCGACTAGCGTTCAAAATCCCAGGACCGGAGAGCCCGACATGAGTGAAAAGAATTTTTCCGATCCGCGAATCCTGCTTCGCGCCATTTTGATACAGAGTGATTTTCACATTTTGCATACTTACGCCAGCTGCGCGTTTGACCCACGAGTCTTTAACTGCGACCGGCACGAGAGCACCTTCTGTGTCTGAGACCGTGTGACCGAGTTTCTTCAAGAACGCGAATCCGTCGCCGGTCGAACCGGTCTCGGGGCGTGAGATGCCGCCGGTGGCAAAGATAAATGATTTGGCTCGGATTTCCTTTTTGTTTTTCAAAATGACCTTCTCAATCACGTTGCCGTTCGCAACAACATCCACAACAGGGGAGTTGGAAAGAATCGTGACGCTGCCTGCTTTCAGGTATTCAACCAGTACGTCCCAGACAGATTGAGCTGTGTTGGAGGCGGGGAAAACCCGCTTCTCAGCCTCTTCTTTAGTGAGCATCGCGCGTGAGTGAAAGAATTCGAGCGTATTTTCTACGTTCCATTGCGCGAACGGAGAGGCAAGGAATTTCCCGCCGTCTTTGAATTTGGCGAGCAACTTCCTATTGTCCGGCTCGTTGTTGGTCACGTTGCACCGCCCGCCTCCGGTGATGAGAAGTTTTTTACCAAGTCCTGCGTTCTTTTCTATCAAAACGACTTTCGCTCCAAGTTCTGCTGCTCGTCCTGCCGCCATCATACCGGCGGGTCCGCCACCGATCACGGCAACGTCCCAAACTATATTTGCATCCAAATTCTTCATTGCGGGCATAGTAGCACTAGTAATAAATGAAAGGCCCGACAAGTGATTGGTAGGCTCGGGCCCCTCATCATTTCTTGTCGGGCGTTATGCGTTACGCTCCTCGAGGCTGCGCAGGTAAATCCAGATTACCAGGTCGGTTAGCGCGCGGAGTCGCAAGCGCGCACCGTCGCGAGTCATGACGACGTTGAGCGTGTCTCGCCATACTTTCTTCGGCTCTTTGCACTCACCGGTATACGCGAAGGTTTTTCGGTTCACGTCCAGCGTCTGGTGAGCCACGCAGGGAAGGATGATTTTCTGCGGTTGGTGCCCCTTGGTCTTAGCGGGCACCATGACGGCAATCAGCAGCGAGGCTGTGACCTTAAGCCGTCCGTCCTTTTGGCCGCATGCCTCGACGAGTCCGATATCGGCCTTCGCCTGGATGCATTGCAGGTTGTGCTGACGGAGATAGGTGAGGATGCGCTGCGCATCCTCATAGATGTCGATCTTAGTAGCGTGAGCTGGAATGCAGGCAAAAGCCCACACCAGCGCGCACAGAACGTACTTCATCATGTTGGCACCTCGTGCTTCGTGATCAACTAGGTAGATTATCCAACATTTGTAGCAGTAATGCAAGTGTGGTAAAGTACACATCTGCGCTAGGCAGTCGCGGTGGGTCGCAAGACTCACTGAGGAAAGTCCGGACACGCCCCGGCACTTTCTAGAATCTGTAGTTCGGGTTTTAGAAAGTGCCGGGAGAACGGTAGCGGGTAACGCCCGCCTGGGTAATCCAAGGGATGAGAACAGAGACGCTCAAGCCGAGAGGCGAGAGCCCCGCAAGGGTGAACTTCATGGAAACATGAAGGTGCAACGGCACAATTCCTACCCGCGTGCAAGGTCGTGCTCGAGCGTGCCGCCCTGAGGTTGATAGGTTCGAACTCACAGCGGCATGATCGAGAGAACCGCTTGAGGTAGTTGGCAACAACTATCCTAGATAAATGACCGCCCTCGACAGAATCCGGCTCATGGTGCAGATGAAAAAGGACCCGAAAGGGTCCTTTTTCTCATGTGATATACTCGAAAAAATATGAAGTATCTTGCGCGTGCGGAGAACATTGCATGGTGGTCAGTGCTCCTCACAGTGTTTCTTCTCCCTTGGTTCTTCATTCCGAACAACTGGATGACGATCGGCGCCTCCAAGATGCTGCTTGTCGTCTCTCTCGTCACGGTCGCAACGCTCTCCTCCGTTCTTGCGAGTCTCAATCAATGGACGCTGCGGATTCCCAAAAGCTCTCTGCTTCTTGCGGCGGCTCTGGTGCCGCTCGCATACCTGGTCTCGGCTCTCGCGACAGGCGTATCACGCGAGTCGCTCATCGGCAGTGCCGAGCAGGACACATTCGGAGTCGTCGCACTTTTATACGCGCTTTTTTTTGTGTCCGCCAACGCGCTCGCTTCAACGACGGGGCGGGTCGTGCTCGCACTTCGCGCGCTTCTGCTTGGAGGCGGTGTGTTACTCGTTATCCAGGTATTGCATCTTCTTGTGCCGTCGCTCACGTTAGGCGGCGCTTTGGTGGGCAATACTGCGAGCGTCATCGGCACATGGCATGACTTCGCCATCGGCGCCGGATTTCTTTTCTTCCTTTCTCTTGCACTTTTGCCGACGCGCATCGGCGAGGGGCGTTTTCGCGCGGTGCTTTGCACTATTGCCGGCGTATCGTTCGTGATGCTCGTCATCGCGAATTCCTCCGATGTGTGGGTCGCACTTGCGGCTCTCGCGCTTTTTTATGCCGCGTATCTGTGGCACGTCTCGCGGAAGGCAGTATCGGCACATGGCGAACATCGCCGCCGTACGCTGATGTGGCTTGCGCTTGCACTCGTCGCAGGCGGCTTGTACTTTGTCGCTCCGGCGATTCAGGGTGCTTTGCCCGAGCAGCTTCGCGTCTCGCAACTTGAAGTACGCCCTTCGTGGAAAGGTACCTTCGCGGTCGGCGCGCAAGTCTTCTCGCGACCCGGCAGCGTGTTCTTCGGCTCCGGTCCCAACACCTTCCCGCGTCAGTGGGGCTTGTATAAACCCGTTTCGGTCAATCAAACTCAGTTTTGGAATACGGATTTCTATTCGGGTGTAGGCCTCATCCCGACGTCCGTTGTGACCGTCGGCATTCTCGGGCTCATCGCGTGGGGTGCGGTGTTGCTTGCCCTCGTGGCCGCGGTGCGTCGCACCTTTATGGCCGAGGCGCAGCACGCCGGTGCGAAGGCTATGCGAGCGGCAGTCTGCGGCGGGGCGTGCTACCTCACGACGCTTTCGGTTCTGTATGTCCCGGGGCCTGCACTCTCGGCGCTTACCTTCCTGATGTTCGCGTTCCTCGTGGCTGACGAACTCTTGTCGCGAACGGTCAAAGACATGGTGTTCTCACTCTCGCTCGCAACCTGGAAAGGACGATTGTACAGCGTGCTCTTGTGCATCTTTGCGTTCGCGATACTTGTGATCGGCGTACAGACGCTGCGCGCAGTGCTCTCCGACTCTCTCGTCAACCGTGCAGCCGCGCTCTATAGCTCTTCGCAAGACCTCTCAGCCGCTTCGACGTATATCTCCGAGGCGCTCGCGATTGAGCCGCGTAACGACCGTGCGCACCGGGCTGCCGTAGAGCTCGGCATGGTACAGCTCAAGAAATTGGCTGCGGCCAACGACCCGAGTGACGCCGCGCGTCAGCAATTGCAACAAACGCTCGCGCGCACCATCGATCACGGCCTAACGGCGATTACGATTGAGAGCCGCAACTACCAGAACTGGCTCGAACTGGCGTATTTGTACGGGCAGCTCGCGGGTGTCGGCGTGGAGGGAGCGGATGCGAGCGCGCGCAGTGCCTATGCAGAAGTACAAAAAAATAATCCCACGACTCCCTTGCCGGCGCTCGGCCTCGCGCAGCTCGACCTCCTGCAACACAACGACAAAGCTGCGAGTGACCACTTGAAAGCGGCGCTCGCGCTGAAGCCTGATCTTCCCGCGGCCTACTACCTTCTTTCGCAAATTGAAGCGCGCGCACAAAACCTTCCGGCAGCCGCCAAGGATGCGACGCAGGCCGCTCAGCTCTCTCCGCAAGACCCGCTTGGCTGGTACAACCTCGGCACCGTGTTGTATGCGCAGCAGGATTGGCAGAACGCGTCTCTTGCGCTCGAGCGTGCCGTCGGACTCCAAAGCAATTACGCCAATGCGCTTTTCCTGCTCGGCCTCTCGTACTACAAGCTCGGCCGAAGCGCGGACGCGCTCCGCGAATTTGAAGCGGTTGCGGTACTGAATACGTCCGATGCGTCGCTCGCCAACATCGTCTCGCACATGAGGGAGGGCAAAGATCCGTTTGCTACCGAACCGGCCCCCGCACCGCAGCTGACTCCTGCGAAGTAGCGCCTATGCTACGCGGCGCGCTCCGATTTCTCTCGTCCGAAGTCAGAGGACTCCAGGCGGCAGTCTATATCTTGGCGCTCTCGGCGCTTCTCTCGTCAATCCTCGCGCTCGCGCGCGACAGGCTTTTTGCGTCCCATTTCGGGGCAGGCGCCGAACTCGATATCTACTATGCCGCGTTCCGGATTCCCGACCTGATTTTCGTGGCGACCGGGGCACTGGTCTCGGTGTACGTCCTTATTCCGGAACTTGCGCGAAGGGGAGAGCGCGAGCAGAAATCCTACATCGACACTATTCTGCTTGGGTTCTCTCTGTTCGCGGTCGTTGTCTCGGGCGTCGCCGCGCTGTTTGCGCCGCACGTCCTTGCGCTCCTCTTTCCGCGATTTGCCGCCGAAGGGCAACTTGTGCAAGTGACGGCACTTACGCGCATTATGTTGCTGCAGCCGATACTGCTCGGTATCTCCAACATTCTCGCCGCCATCACGCAGACGAAGCATCGATATGCCCTGTATTCCGTTTCTCCGCTTTTGTACAACGCCGGTATCATACTCGGCCTCCTCGTGCTTTATCCGGTGCTCGGACTTCCGGGGCTGGCATGGGGAGTTGTCTTCGGTGCCGCTCTGCACGCCGGTGTGCAGTTGCCGTCAATTGTGCGTGACGGGTTCCTGATACACTTTCCGCGCCTGCGGGAGCCGCGCGCGCTATTCTCCACCGCACTTGTTTCTATTCCGCGCGCGCTCACGCTTTCGATGAACCAGGTTATTTTCTTGGGGCTGACCTCGCTGGCCTCAGGACTCGCCACGGGCTCAATCGCCGTTTTTATGTTTGCGTATAATCTTCAGGCGGTACCGCTCTCCATTATCGGCGCGTCCTACTCGGTCGCGGCGTTCCCGACGCTCGCAGCGGCACTCAGCCGCGGAGAGCGTGCCGAATTCGTGGCGCACATCGTAACCGCCGCGCGGTACGTCCTCTTTTGGTCGCTACCTGCATCCGCCCTTATTCTCGTGCTTCGCGCACACATGGTGCGTGTCGTGCTCGGCGCAGGACAGTTCGACTGGACCGACACGCGCCTTACGGCGGCAGCCTTCGCGCTGATGGCACTTTCGCTTGCCGCACAAGGTCTGATGCTACTCTTGGCCCGCGGCTACTACGCCGCCGGACGCACCTTCGTGCCGTTCTTCGTCGCGCTTGCGAGTGCATTCGGCACGATTGCACTTGCTCGCGTGTTACTCGAATCCTTCAAAGATCCCTCGGTACTTTTCTATGTGCAATCCATGTTGCGCCTTGAGGACGTGCCCGGAAGCACCTTGCTTGCGCTTCCGCTCGCATTCGCAATCGTCTCAATAATCGGCCTCGTCGCGCTTTCGCTGCATTTCGAGCGTCGTTTCGGCGGCTTTTACGCCGGTATTCGGGAGACGCTCTGGCAAAGTGCTACCGCGGCGCTCGCCGGAGGCACTGCTACCTACATACTGCTTGCCCTCGTCGGACCGCTCACATTCGCCTCGGCGCTGTTTACGGTCTTTTTGCGCGGAAGTCTGGCCGGCATTGCGGGGCTCGCGGCCACGGTACTTGTCTACGCACTTCTTGGAAATCGGGAATTGGGAGAGACCTTTGCCGGCATCCATGCGCGTCTGTGGCGAACAAAACTCGCGCCCGGCGACGCCGCCCTTTCAGCCGAGGAAATGAGCGCCACAAGCCCCCAGTAATATCTCAGAGGTTCGGTGCTAAAATCGACGCGGGGGAATTTTTTGACAAACTGCGGTCTGCACCAGAAATTTTTTTATTGGTAATATTCCCATTCGTAAGCTATCGTCATCAAGTGGGAATACTGATTACTGTAGTTTGAAATGCTTCTTGATCCACGAGTCGTTTTCAATGCTATCTACGATGACGTAAAGTGCGTCTTTTCCGATGCGAAGCTCGGCCTTGATGAGCGCGATCAACTCCTCGCAATCGTACGGTGAGAGCCAGACACTCTTCTGTATCCCGAGGAAGCCGCATTCGCGCATAAGTCGGCGCAGGCGTTCGCGCACGCCTCGCCGCAGTTCAGGTATGTCGAAAATGACCATGCGGTACCGTTTGTCCCAGCGTCGATTCATCCCCGCAAATCGGACCGCTTTTGCCTCCTCGAGTGCGAGTGCACGCTTTCCAGCCTCCGTTATCTCGACGTATTTCTTCCCATCTCGGCTCGCAAATCGTATGTGTCCTTTGACCGCCAGACGACCAATTGCGGTTTTTGTCTGGAACGCGAGTTTATACCGTTGCTTGCCCATGATGTGTGGAAGAACTTGAAAGACGTTGGGTGCGATCATGGCGACTGCAAGTATTCCGGCGGTGCCGATAACGCCGAGAACTGTTTGCCGGACATAGTGCGTACGTCTTCGTTTTCTGGAATATTCTTCCATCCTCGCCATGTTCCCAATGATAAGCTATCGTCAACGGATGGGAAGATTGCGTTGTGAACACGAGTGCGGTGAGTGCAGTAAGGCGTTGGGACTGCTCGGCGGAGTAGTCCATTATTTCAGGAAGTGTGGAAATAAGGTAGAGTGCTCTGATGCAAATACGGAATTTCTCAATAATTGCTCACATCGATCACGGCAAATCCACGCTGGCCGACCGGATGCTCGAATTGACCGGCACCATTGAGCCGCGACGGATGCAGGAGCAGGTACTCGACAAAATGGACCTGGAGCGCGAGCGGGGAATTACCATCAAGATGGCACCCGTGCGGATCAACTGGAAGTACAAAGGAGCGGAATACGTTCTGAACCTCATAGACACACCGGGCCACGTCGATTTTTCGTACGAAGTTTCCCGCGCACTCACCGCGGTGGAGGGCGTTATCCTGCTTGTAGATGCGACGCAAGGCGTGCAGGCGCAAACACTTTCGGTCCTCGGTGTTGCGAAGGAATTGAACCGCGTCATCATTCCCGTGATATCAAAAATCGATTCGCCCAACGCCCGCATTGACGACATCAGGAGTGAATTGGCGCTTCTCCTCAGTGTTGATGAATCGACCATCCTCGGCGTGTCCGGCAAAACGGGCGAAGGCGTTGCCGCGCTTCTCGACAGAGTAGTGGATATCGTCCCGCCGCCGCGGCACACCGACGTGACGCAGGGCCTCATTTTTGATTTCGGATATTCGGACCATCGCGGCATCATTGTGTATCTGCGCGTCTTCGGCGGCTCCTTCAGGAAGGGCGACACGCTTCGATTTGTTGCAGCGGACGAAGATTTTATCGCGCTCGAAGTCGGCACGCTGGCGCCCGAAGAGAGTCCGAAAGACGAAATGTTGGAAGGGGAAATCGGATATATCGTGACGGGCATCAAAAAACCGGGCATCGCGAGCGTGGGTGATACGGTGACCAGCGCGAAACGCCCCGCGT
Source organism: Candidatus Nomurabacteria bacterium (assembly GCA_943359705.1). Classification (GTDB taxonomy): domain Bacteria; phylum Patescibacteriota; class Minisyncoccia; order Phycocordibacterales; family UBA2100; genus UBA10103. Next base: position 26,739 of record CALRIB010000001.1, read on the forward strand.
CGGCGCTGTCGGGATACATGGCGCCGACGCCCGTCATTTGGGCCAGTGTGTATCCCGAGAGTCAGGACGACCTTCCCATCCTCCGCCAATCACTTGAAAAACTGCGGCTCTCAGACTCGTCTCTTTCGTACGAGGAAGAATCATCGGGCATTATGGGTCGCGGTTTCCGATGCGGCTTCCTCGGCATGCTCCACCTGGAAATTATCATCGAGCGATTACGCCGGGAGTTTCAGTTACATCTCGTCGTCACGCAACCGACGACGATGTATGAGATAACTCTCACGAACGGCAAGAAAGAGGAAATTTATTCACCCGCGAAATTTCCGGACGAGGGTTCGATACAAGAGGTGAGGGAGATTTGGGCAGATATCACCCTCATTACACCGACCGACCGCGTGGGCGGCATTTCGCAACTCCTGTACGACCACGAGGCTACTGTCGGGGAAACAAAGACGCTTCCCGACGGAAAAATAGAGATGGAAGCCGAGATGCCGCTCCGCGAGCTTATGCGCGGGTTTTTCGACAAGCTCAAAAGCGTTTCGTCCGGATTCGCTTCACTCGGCTACAAGCTGAAGGGTATGCGCCACGCGGATGTGGTACGACTGGAAATACTGGTAGCGGAGGAGACGGTCCCGGCTTTCGCGCGCATTGTTTCGGAGCGACGCCTCAATTTTGAGGCTGACCAACTCGTTGAGAAACTCGAGGGGCTTTTGCCGCGGCAAATGTTTGAGCTGAAGATTCAGGCAAAGGCGCACGGGCGCATTATCGCCTCACGCCGCAAGTCGGCGATGAAGAAAGATGTGACGCAGCACATGTACGGCGGTGACATCACCCGTAAAATGAAGCTCCGCGAGAAACAAAAGAAGGGCAAGAAAAAGATGCTCGCCCGCGGCACGGTCGACATCCCGCACGAGGTATTTTTGAAAGTAGTTCGAGAGGGCTAGAGGCCAATCAGGCTCGTAAGGCCACCAAAGAAAACCACCATTCCGATGATGACCAAGACTGCGACAACGCCCCATATCACGTTGACCACTTTTTTCGTGCGCTTGTCGAAAAGAAAACTCATATGTTGTAGGACAGGGTAGCGGATTGGCGGGGAAATGCAAATCGGACGGGTGTAGAATTGGCGTATGAGGACGTATTACGACAAGCGCTCCATTGCCCGCCTGTTCCTGAAACGCATCGGGCTGGCCGGTCTTTTCCTGCTCGTCATCATTGCAATTCTCGGCGTGTGGAATGCCTACCAAAAGGAGCGCGAATCGGCGGGGCTGCGCGCGGAGGCGGAGGGGCAGCATGCGGACCTTGTGGCGCGCGCCACGCAGATGCAAGACAACCTTGCCAGATTAAATACCGACCGGGGCAAAGAAGAAGCGCTCCGTACCCAGTATGCGATGGCGGAAAAAGGCGAGAAGCTCATCGTTATCGTCGACCCCTCGACGACGACGCCCATACACGCGACATCCACCTCGGCCGGCGATTGGTTCCGTAAGACATTCTGGCCATGGTAAACGCTAGCCAGGAGAAACCGGAAGCGATGCGAAAACCTCGTACGGTATTTAGCGTGTATGCGCGGGAAGTGCTGCGGCACCCCAAGCTCTTCAGCGTCATCGTTGTGTGCGACCTCATTATGCAGGCGACCTATCTCGTTGCCCCGCTCTATTTGCGTTCGTTTTTTAATACCATCGCCAAAAACGTGCCGAGCGATGCCGTTGCGCAGGCGCTGGTATACATCCTCGTCGTTATCGTCATTATTTGGATTATCGACTGGCTCGCGCACCGCGGACAGTACGTCGCTACGATGTATCTTGAGACCCGGGTAATGTCGGATCTGTATCGTTCCACGTTCGACTACCTGCTCGGCCATTCATACAACTTCTTCATTTCGCAATTCGCCGGCTCACTCACACACAAGGTGAGCAAATTCGTGAGGTCATTCGAAATTATCATCGACAGTGTCGTCAACAACATGTTCCCCGCGCTCGTCTTTATTACCGGCGCAATCGTGGTGCTTTTTATCCGCAATCACACACTGGGAATCATTCTGGCCGTGTGGTCGGTGCTGTACCTCATGTTTCAAATCTACGTTTCTCGGGTACGTCGACCATCCCGCATTGCCCGAGCGGAGGCCGACAGCCGGGTGACCGGCAACCTGGCCGACGCAATATCAAACCAATCGACGATCGTACTCTTCTCAGGCGGTCGTCATGAGGCGTCCCGATTCGGTAGGACAGTGGCCGAATGGGTGAAGGCTTTTTTGCGCACGTGGTGGGTCGACGCGTGGATTTGGCTCGGTCTCGGCTTCTTTATGATAGTCATCCAAACGACGCTGCTCTACGTAGGTATTCAGCTCTGGCACGAGGGACTTTTTTCCGTCGGAGATTTTATCCTCATCCAGGCCTACCTCCTCACCGCTTTTGAGCGGCTCGAGCAGGTGAATCGTCAGCTGCGCCGCGCCAACGACGCATACAGCGATGCCGGTGAAATGGTGGAGATACTCGAAACGCTCCATGAGGTACACGACGTGCCGGGCGCTCGGCCGCTTCTCGTGCGGGACGGGGCTCTCACTTTTGAGAACGTTGACTTTTACTTTTACGAAGAGCAGGGCGTCTTCGAGAATTTCAATCTGGCCGTACGCGGGCGGGAAAAGGTGGCGTTTGTCGGCCCCTCCGGGGCGGGCAAAACGACGCTCACCAAGCTGATTCTCCGCTTGTTCGACGTAAAGGCGGGTGCGATAACCGTCGACGGACAGAATATCGCAGCGGTGACCCAAGAGAGCTTGCGCGATGCCATCGGCTTCGTGCCGCAGGAGCCGATTCTCTTCCATCGCACGTTGATGGAAAACATCCGCTACGGACGGCGTGACGCGAGTGATGCGGATGTCGTTGAAGCTGCCAAGCGCGCACACTGTCATGAATTCATTTCGAAGCTACCGCATGGATACGATACATACGTGGGCGAGCGCGGCGTGAAGCTCTCAGGCGGCGAGCGCCAGAGAGTGGCTATCGCGCGGGCAATACTCAAGAACGCACCGCTCCTCATTCTCGACGAAGCGACCTCGAGTCTCGACTCGACTTCAGAACTCCTTATCCAAAAAGCACTTGCCGACCTTATGAGCGGCAAGACGGTCATCGTCATCGCGCACCGCCTCTCCACTATCATGAAAATGGATCGCATCATCGTTCTCGACGGCGGCACGCTCGTGGAGGAGGGCACGCACCAGGAATTACTCACCAAAAAAGGCCTCTACGCCGAACTCTGGAGCCATCAGGCCGGCGGATTTATTCAGGATGAGTAAGTGCGGTGGTATAGTAATTCCGCCGCGGGCGTAGTTCAGTGGCAGAATGAATGCTTCCCAAGCATTAGATGCGGGTTCGATTCCCGCCGCCCGCACCTAAAGATACTTTTTACCGTACCGACGCATCGCATCGACGACGGAATTGAACGCGCGGCCTTTTTTGGTGAGTTCGTAGTGACTTCGCACGGGCTTGGTAAAGTGTTTGCGTGCGATGAACTTCTCTTTTTCGAGACGTTTCAGGGTATTGGTGAGAGTACGCGGGCTCATGCCGAGCGAATCCTCGAACTCTCCGAATCGTTGCGGCTTTTCCATAAGGTCTCGCATGATGAGAAGGGAACAGGCGTCGCCGAGGAGGTCGGCCACGCGCGCAACGGGGCACTCAGGACAGAGTTTCTTGCGCTGGCTTTTCGTGCGTAACATTACACCACACTAACACAACGTTACTCACTTTACAAAGTAAAGTGAGTTGCTACACTGAAATCACATTATTTATCTCACTCTACTGTATGGATTACACCAAACTCGCGTCGGATGAAGTCATAGAAAAGACCGCCAAGGGTCTTGAAGGTCGCCGGTTCAAATCAATGGTTGTCGGAAGCGGCAAAGAAGCGCTTGCTGCAATACAGGGGCTTATTCCGGAAGGCGCATCGGTGATGAACGGTTCTTCCGTGACGCTCGAAGAGATAGGGTTTGTCGAATACCTCAAATCAGGCAGCCACAAGTGGAACAATCTCCACGCAGGTGTCCTTGCGGAGAACGACCAGGCCAAACGCGCCGACCTTCGCCGCCGGTCGGTCCTCTCCGATTATTACCTCGGCAGCGTTCACGCCATTACCGAAGACGGAGAAATGGTCATCGCGTCCAATACGGGCAGCCAGCAGCCGCACCTTGTCTACACCTCGCCGAATCTCATTCTCGTGGTCGGTGCGCAGAAGATAGTTCCTACGCTTCCGGCCGCATTTGAGCGCCTGGAAAAGCATGTCATTCCGCTGGAAGACGAGCACATGAAAAAGCTCTACGGCAGCGGCACAATGCACAACAAAACCGTCATCCTCCACGGTGAAAGCCCGATGATGAAGCGTTCGGCGACCGTTATTATCGTGAAGGAGGAACTGGGCTTCTGACGAATGTTGGTGATATACTAATCGAACTTAAAAATAAAAAATAGCTTATGGCCAAACCTCAAGTAACCATTTATTCGACTCCGACCTGCCACTTCTGCCACGCGGCCAAGGATTTCTTCACCGCCAACAAAGTGCAATTCACCGACTACAACGTCGCGACCGACCTCGCGAAGCGCAAGGAGATGGTGGAGAAGAGCGGACAGCTCGGTGTGCCGGTCATCACGGTAGGAGACAAAACGGTCGTGGGCTTTGACGAAGACCGATTGAAGGAGCTTCTCGCGGTTTAGTTGGTGCCCCTGGGCTCCTGGGAAACCCACGGTTCTCCCAAACCTTCCTCCGCGGGAAACTCCCGTTTCCCGACCCCTTCCCATTGCTGGTGGCATCGCTTCACGAGTGCCCCCAGCAAGAATCGAACTCACATCGTTCCCTTAGGACGGGACTGCTCTATCCATTGAGCTATGGGGGCTAGCCGGACAACTGTAGCATTTTTGGAATGCTAGAATAAGCGTATGGAGGTGAACGACCAGACGCTGACGGAGTTGTTGCGCCTCACGCAGGACAACAACAAGATGCTGCACAAGATGCGCCGCGGTGCTCTGTGGGGCGGCATTATTAAATTCATCTTGTACGTCGTGATTTTTGTTGTCGCGCCGCTTTGGGTGTACGCCACCTACCTCGCCCCCATCGTGCAGCAGATGACAGCGACGATGCAGCAGATACAGGGCACCGGTGCAAAAGCGTCGGCACAGCTCAGCGATTTCCAAAAGATGTGGAACGATATCCAGTCCAAGATTCCCGGTCTGGGTAACGCCAAACAGTAGTCGATTGAGAAAATGTTGAATGACGGTTATATTAGACTGTCGCCCAGATAGCTCAGTTAGTAGAGCATTCCCCTGAAGAGGGAAGGGTCGTCAGTGCAAATCTGACTCTGGGCACATGGAGCGGAGCGAAATGAGCCAGAAGGGCAATGCCTGCGCATTGACCGGGTCGGATTTGCAAGCCGGAGCCATGTCGCTTGCGACAGGCGAGGCCGGGTAGGAGCCACTTAACGAGCGCAGCGAGTTTAGTGAGCTGTCACCAAATCTGACTCTGGGCACAAAACAAAAATGGCCGACCCGATCCTCATGAGGGCCGGGCCGGATAGAGTTCGCGGATCTCGACGCGTGATGCTGAGACCATGACAAGGCCGTAGAAGACCCACCCCAACAGGACACAAGTTGCCAACGCGACGACGTGTGTCGCGAAGGACTCGGCTTTGAAGCGTTCCGGGTACCTTCGGCGCACCACGCCGAAAATCAGAAACCATCCCATGATGAATCCCGCCACGGGCCACGTAACCGCGGTTGTTGTCGCGATGATGTCGACATACAACGGCGAGCTGATTCCAAGTAACCACAACATGTGCCGACCTCTCAAGTGTGTTTGCAGGCTAACGAGAGCCTACCATCAAGCGCTAGTGCGTCAACTAAAATCCAAGCGTGAAGGTCATCGGCTTCGCGCCGCCGCTTAGCCACTTCGAGGTGTTGAGGGGTATCTCGCGTGTCGTGCCGAGGTCGCGGTATTTGAGTTTGTTGTTTTTGAGGGCGAAGTCGAGCACTCGCTTGGTGAGCTCTACGTCCTTGATGCAGTACTCTTTTACCTTCTCCACTTCGCCCGCACGCCACCATTTAAGAGACTGTGCGCCGTCGGCGCTCTTACCTTCGCCAAGCGTGCCTTCGGCAATGGAGTCGAGCTTGAGGCGCCGACCTAGAGATTTGTGTACTTCCTGCATCAGGTCGAGACTCCGGATGCGCGTGAGGTCGCCCGGGTAATATTTGTTCAAAAGAGGAATGTCGAAGTGGTCGGAATTGTAACCTACCAAGACATCCGTCCGCTCAAGAATGGGCCACAGCTGCGGCAACTCACTTTCCACGTAACACGTGTATTTTCCTGTTTCCGAATCGTGAACGGCGACGACTGCGATGGAGAGGTCGGCGGGGTCGCCGGAGCCGGTCTCGCTCATCCAGTTCGAAGTTTCGATATCAAATACGACCGTGCGCATCGCGCGCAGTATAGCAGAAAGCGTTTTGGAACATCCTTAGCCGAGAGAGGAAAAGAGATGCTCAGCAATGCGGTCGGCGGGAAGGGTCATCTCGGCGCCTGTCGCCAGGTTCTTCACACTGTATTTGCCGCTCTCCCGCTCTTTGCCGCCCACCGCAATGACGAACGGTATTTTCATTTTGTCGGCATCGCGTATCTGATCGCCCACGCGTTTTCCTGAGAAGTTTACGGACACAGTTACATCTTCGCGCCGGAGGTCTTGCGCGAGCTTGATGGCAAGACTCGTCGCGTCTTTTTCAACGATGGCTATCATCAACTCTGCCGCGGGGGCATATGCGGGCATGAGATTGTGCGTTTCCAAAAAGTGTCGCGCGGTCACGTCGCCCATACCGAATCCGACTGCAGGAATGGGAGCGCCGCCGAAAAGCGAGAGAAGGTTGTCGTAGCGTCCGCCTCCGAACATCGAACGGCGGTTGGCCTCGTCTGTGTCGAAAACCTCGAAGACCATTCCCGTGTAGTAATCGAAGCCACGGGTGATCTTTGTGTCCACTATCATATTGTGCACGCCCATATACTCGAGCTGGCGGCGTAGTTCTTCGAGGTACGCCGTCGAGGTAGTACGGTCGAGCTCTTCCAAAAGCGCGGCCGTTTTCTTTTCATCTTTAAGAAGCGCACCGAGCTCCTTATCGAAGTTCTCAAGTTTCGCGCGGCGGTCGAGGAGGCGGGTTGTCTCTGCTCGCATCCCGTCCTCAACGCCGACCGAGTCGTATATCGTGTTGAGGATGCGACGGTCGGATACGCGAATCTCGAAATCGCGTTCTTCCGCGCCGAGGCTTCGGAGAATGCCGTGCGCAATCGCGATTATCTCGGCGTCGGCCTCCACGCCGGCCACGCCCACGATGTCAGCGTTGAGCTGCCAGTGCTCGCGCAGGCGTCCGCGCTGCGGGCGCTCATAGCGGAAGAGATTGGGCACTGAATACCAGCGCGCGGGGAATGGAATCTCGCGCACGCGCCCGGCTATCATACGCGCGAGCGTCGGCGTCATTTCGGGGCGAAGCGTCACTTCGCGTTCGCCGCGGTCGGTAAAGGTGTAGGTCTGTTCGTTGACTATTTCTTCGGAAGTCTTGCCTCGGTAGAGTTCGGAAGATTCGAGCATCGAGGCGCTGTATTCTTCGTAGCCGAAGAGTTCACATATGCGCTCCATATGCTCGAAGAGGTAGCGCTGGATAAACTGGTCTTCCGGGTAGAAATCACGCACGCCCTTGTACGGTTCCGTCGATAGCTTTTCGCGCTTTGTCATTCCACGTATTATACTCACGACCTATGGAAACGACAGCTCTCCCTGTGTTCGTTGGCAAGTCGCGCAAAGGGCTGGGGAAAGGGCTTTTTGCGGCACGAAGCATTGAGAAGGGAGAGTACATCGCCGAATACACGGGCACACATATTCCCACACCGTATGCCGACACACTGAAGACGCGGTACCTTTTTGAAATAGACGCGAAGTGGACGATAGACGGCTCCTCGTCCGACAACGTCGCGCGCTATATCAATCACGCCTGCATGCCGAATTGCGAAGCTCAGATTGAAAGCGGGCGCGTCCACATCTTTGCACTGCGCGATATATTCGCGGGCGAAGAGTTTACCATCGATTACGGCGACGAATATTTTGACGAGTTCATCCGCCCGGTCGGATGTAAGTGCGACGCGTGCATATTGGCAACGCCGCCGTCTGCGGTATACTCGAGGATATGAAGAAGGGAGCCGTCATATTTTGGGTCATTATTCTCCTCCTCGTCGTAGCGGGCGCAGGCGCGGCCGTTTTCGTAAAGAGCGGGCCGGGTAATCTCGACTCCTTTACGCAGTGCATCAAGGATAGCGGCGTCACCTTTTACGGTGCCTTCTGGTGCCCGCATTGCCAGCGCACCAAGGCGATGTTCGGCAGCTCTGCGCACCTCTTGCCGTACGTTGAATGTTCGACCCCCGACGGCAAGAGTCAGACACCGATTTGCAAAGACAAACAGATTCAGAGTTATCCTACGTGGATGAAGCCCGACGGCTCGAGCATCACCGGTGAGCACACGCTGCAAGAACTGGCCACCTTCACCAGCTGCCAACTTCCGCAATAGGGCATGTACCCCGTAGAGACCATCAATTACTGGCTTTCCGTCGGCGTCGTGCTGATGCAAATCGCCACACTAGCGCTCCTCGCGCTTTTTCTTTTGCAAAAAAAGATTCCCGACCTGCAGAGTCAGGCGGATTTCATCGGGCGATGGGGTTTGTGGCTCGGATTCTTAGTCACGCTGGCCGGTTCGGCTATCGCTTTCTTCTACTCAGACGTCTTAGGTTTCGCCGCGTGTTGGCATTGCTGGGTACAACGGGTATTCTTTTGCCCGCAAGTGATTTTGTTTGCGGTCGCGCTTTGGTACAAGGACAAAAGTGTCGCGAATTACTCCATCGTGCTCTCGATATTCGGGGCTATCGATGCGCTCTATCAACACTACCTCCAGATGGGCGGTTCAAGCCCGCTCCCGTGTCCCGCGGTTCCGGGTGCCGCGGATTGCGCACAACGATTCCTCTTTGAGTTCGGCTACATTACATTCCCGCTGATGGCATTCTCACTTTTCGCCTTCCTTATCGTGCTCATGCTCTTTGCCCGACGTTCGCGCTAGTACCTCATCGCGATAAAAAGTGGGTGTTGTATGCTTTTGGACATATGAACACGTCGTGGGGTCTCGCGCCGCGAGTCGCGCCATTTGTGGCGATGCTCCTATTCGTCGTTAGTGTTGGCGTGGCGCTTGCTGATCAGAACGGGGCGCCGGGCGGTCCCGGCGGTGGGGGAGCTTCGCTTACTCTGGATTCGTTCCCCACGGTCAACATCGCGAACGCGAGTGCCGTTACTCTGTCCGGTACATGTTCGACCAACGGCACCGACGTCTCCGTATCGGTAAGCGCGATCTCGGGGACGTCTCCCTGTGCTTCAAATGTGTGGAGCGTGACACTCGATCTCAGTTCGCTTTCCGACGGTACGCTCACGGCGACCGCGACGCACGATATCGCGTCTGCGACGTTGAACGCGCCCAAAGACACCGACGACCCCAACCTCCATACCTATGCCAACGTGCCCTCTCCCACAAAAGACACAACACCGAATTACACTTTCTTTAGTACTGAAGCCGGAACCATCACCTTGTTCGGTGATTGCAGCAGCGCCGACACGGTAGCTCAAGACAACGACAACACCACCATCACGTTCAACACGCTGTCGGAGGGAAAGCACTCGAACTGTTCGATACGGGTCACGGATGCCGCGGGGAACTTGAGTGACGCGGGCGGCGTGCTCAACATCAAAGCGTTCGTTATCGATGCGACGCCGCCCGTGGGCACCGTCACACTCTCCGCACCCGGACCATTCAAGAGTGGGGACTCGGTCACCGTTAATGCGGTATTCAACGAGGACGTTGGAGCCAGTGCTGGCGGCGTTGACCCCTCGCTCAGCATTTCCGGTGTTGCGACGCTCGCGTCTACGACCATGACCCAGACCTCCCTGGCCGATCCCAGGACGTATGCTTATCTTTATACGGTCGGCTCCGGCGACGGGACGGCGAACGTGCTCGTGGGAGGCGCGAACGATCTGGCTCTCAATGAAATGGCTCCGCAGGCCGTTTCGTTCACTGTCGACAACACCGCTCCGGTGATCACTATTACGAACCCATCAACGATTCCCGCACAAACGAAGACGTTTACCGCATCGGCTTCGGACGGCACATTTGAACAGAGTGTCACGACCGGCGCTACCTGCGACGGTACGCTCACGTTCTCGTCGTACTCCTCGACCGCCTTCACGTCCGAATCTGATAACGGCAAAAAGATCTGCTATCGCTCGACCGACACCGCTGGCAATGTTTCGTATTCGCTTTCGAGTACGATAGCGGGCATCGATACAACGGCGCCCACGCTCGCTGAGATCAATCCCGTCGTGACCCCAGAAAATGACACCACTCCGGATTACACGTTCAGTTCGACGGAAGCCGGCACGATCGCGTACGCCGGTGACTGCTCAAGCACGACGACTGCGGCGGCAAGTGGGAACAACACCATAACGTTCGCAACGCTCAGCGAGGCAACTCATTCGAATTGCACCGTCAAAGTGACTGATGCGGCAGGCAATCAAAGCTCCGCGCTCGCTGTCCACTCATTCATCGTCGATACGACCGCTCCGGTCATCACGCTCAGTGGTCTTGCAACGATGGGAATTGCTGTCGGTGGTTCATATGTGGAGCCGGGGGCGAGTGCTTCCGATGCAGTAGACGGGAGCGACACAGTCGTCATCGCGGGCTCGGTCAACAACACTTCTCCCGGTTCATACCAGCTTACCTACAATGCG
>CALRIB010000002.1 GCA_943359705.1 Candidatus Nomurabacteria bacterium
ACGGCCATTCATTTGTCGGCAGATTCGGGCGCTACTTCGGTATTAACGATGAAACGGTCTCGAAGGCCAAGCGGGTATTTCACCTCTACCACGACTGGATAATTTTTATATCCAAACTCACCGCAGGTTTCGGTTTTGCGCCGGCAATCTTTTTTACCGCCGGCCTCTCCCATGTCCCCTTCCGCCGTTACATGGTGCTGAATGTCGCGGGACAAATCGTGTGGACGGGCGGACTCTTGGCTGTCGGATACTTCCTCGGACACCTTTACTCGCAGATAGGTAGCACCATCGAAAAGGTTTTGAGCATCGGATTCATTCTTTTCGTACTCGTCGCACTTTTTGCTTTCGCGCGCTTTATGCGCGGCCGGCTTGAGCGCGTGCAATAGTGTCGGCGTAGACACGCTCCCACACAGCCGCCACCGCCTCCGGCGAAAATTGTGAACCGAACCGGTAGGCGCCTTCGCCGAGTTGTTCGCGCAGTTCACTATCTTGAAGCAGCGTGGTCATCTTCTGCGCGAAGTCTGCACTGTCGAGCGAGCGTGCGCGAAAACCCGCAGTCTCCGGCGTGTACTCATGGAGCGAACGCCAATCGGCACTCACGGCCGGCAAGCCACATATAAAGGCCTGCAGAAGCACCATGCTTTGCGTTTCCGATGTGCTCGCGATAGAAAATACCTCCGAGGCCGCGTATGCCTCCGCGAGTGCAGCCTGGCTGAGCGTGCCGAGGAAGCGAACACTTTTCTCAATGCCAAGCTCGGTGACGAGTGCCCGCAATCGCGCCTCGTCTCGTCCGTGCCCCGCGAGCGCAAGCATCGCATTCGGAATTTTCGCGCGCACCTGCCCTATCGCACGCAAAAGCACATCGATATTTTTTTCCCTGCCGAGACGGCCGGCGTAGATGACGGTCGAATCGGAAAATCCGAATTTCTTTTTTAGTGCATCGCGTTCCTCGCGTGTGCGCTTTTGAAAAATAGTCGTGTCTATCGGATTGGAAACGGGTTCGTGCGGCGCCTTGAGTCCGTACTGCGCCATCTCATCGAGCACCGAATGTGAAGGACCGGTCACAAAATCGCATCGGTTGTAATACCAGATTACTGCTTTCAACGTAAGGCGGCCGAGCAACTCCGCCGCAAACGGCGCATAGACCATAAATTCCCGCACGGCAGAATGATTGGTGCCGACCATCGGGATGCGGAGTTTGCGCGAAGCGCGCAGTGCCTCGATACCGAGCCCAAAAAATGTTTGCGTATGGATGATGTCCGGCTTAAATTCCCGTAAAAGCCGCCAGCGGGTGAACGTCGGCAGCACCAAACGCGACTGCAGATTGGAGCCCTTCACCAAAAGCGACGGCACGCGCGTGATGCGCACATTCTTGCCGAGGTCAATTTCTTTTTCCGGCACATGCGAGAGCGCATAATCACTTGGCGAGGCACTTGGCACGACACAGAGCACCTGGTGTCCGCGACCCCCAAGTGTTTTGGCCAAAAGCTGCACCGAATCCTGTATCCCGCCGAGTTCAGGATAAAAACCGTCGGTAAAAATGGCGACGCGCATGAGGAAATGCTATCACGCCCGGCTTATCCCAATGTCTCTCTCAAGTAGTTCGTGATTATTTCGCGTGCTTCGTCGGGCTTCACGATGGGAAAGACGTGGCTCGTGTTTTCCAAGATAACGAGGCGTGCGTTTGACATATTTTTGGCGAGACGCAGTGCGGACACGAGCGGACTTATCTGGTCATGCCGGCCATGCATGATGAGCGACGGCACTTTGATGTCTCTCCAGAGCGGGTCGAGGTCGCGCGCGTACCCGTGGTCGAGGCAGAAAAGCCACGCGTGCCATGTGGTGTTGGGAATGTCTTGGAAAATACGACGCATGTTCCAATCCCCCGCTCGCGGGAATTTGGAATAATCGATGTGTCGTCCCGCTGCGTTCGAATACGAGAACAGTCGGCAGACGGAAGCTGCTACGTGGACGATGAGGCGGGATATGCGCGTGAGAAAAATGGAATAGATACCGTATACGGTACTCATGAAAATAGCCGCTCGGACTTTTTCAGGATGCCGTCTGATGAGCAGTACTGCCGGAAGCACCGCGAATGATTGCGAAAGCACGACGTAGGAATTCACTCCGAGTTTCGCAAGAAGCAGTTCGAGGTCCTCGACCAGTGTTTCGAGTTCGTACTCCTCGTACCTACCGGGCTTCAGCGATTTGCCGTGTCCGCGCAAATCGGGAGTGATGACGTTGTATTCCCTCTCCCACACCGGCTCGTACCGTGCCCACGCCGATGAGCTGCCCGAGAGTCCGTGGATGAGGAGGAGCGTGGTGCGCTCCGGGCGAAAGTCGTTGGTGCGGTAGTAGATGCCGCGCTCGGTGAAAAAATGTTCGTTCATGCGTGGCCAAGAAAATGATCGAGGGAAGCGACCATGCGACGGATTGCGATGAAGACGTACGCCCACAAGAACGGCAACCAGAGCGGCATCACTCCAAAAAAAGACGTGCGCTCGAATTTCTCGACACCGGTGGAGACGAACAGGTATTCAGAAATGCAGAGCATCACAAATCCGAATGCCATAAAAATGAGGTCTTTTTTGTTCTGGCCTGCTGCGAGCGCGGCGAGAATGAAAAGTGTGTAAATCGCGGTCAGTATGAAATCATTTTGTATGAGGGGAATGAGCCCGATCATGACGAGGACGGGAAGTGCATTCGCGACGAACCGCGTAAATAACCCTATTTGAGCAATGATACGCGGCATTCGCACAAGTATATATCTTCTGGGAGAACCGGGAATCGGTCAGGAATAATTATTTCGCCGCCGCGAAATAATTTTCACGACCCTGGCTCGGCATTTTTCGTACTCGAAAAATATGCCTGCGCCTTTCGATTCCCTCACCATAGGTGCGAAGGCACCTATGGTGCGTCCGCCTTCACTTCGTTCAGGGCGGCCGTCGGGAATCTCCCTCGCCTCTCGGTTCGCCGCCGCGAGGAATCGGTCACAGATATCCCATCCGCCGCCGCGGATGGGATTCCGCGACCCCGGCTCGCGGTTTCGGCCGCTGCCGAAACATCGCTGCGCCTTTCGATTCCCTCACCATAGGTGCGAAGGCACCTATGGTGCGTCCGCCTTCACTTCGTTCAGGGCGGCCGTCGGGAATCGAACCCGAATTGAGAGCTCCACAAGCTCCAGTGTGAACCGTTACACCACGGTCGCCATACGAACAATCGCTTTATAGCAGATTTGGAGAGAGAACGCGATAAAACGCAGCGCCGCCCCGAAGGGGCGGCGCTGCAAAACACGAACGGAAATACTACATCGCACCCTGCATTGCCATTCCGTTCCCCTCCTTCATGCCGAAGCCGGCATAGAGAGCGACGACCGCGATCGCGAGGTGAAGGACGTTGTCGGCCATGTTGACCATGATGAGGCCGAGCACCGAGTCGCCCTGCACGAATCCGAGCACCGTGACGAGTCCGTAGACAACGCCAAAAACCTGAAAGTAAAGGCGCGTCGGAAACATCCCGTACACCGCGGCGAGTGCCGCAAGACCCGAGAGAAGGTGTATGACGTTGTGCAGACCGTCGACCTCAAAGAGACCGAGAAGCATGCCGTTGCTTGTGAGACCCGGTATGAATCCGGCAATACCCACGACCACGAACACGATTCCGAAAATCCAACCTAATTTGTTAACCATATATTTTGTAGACTAAAAGCTGCTATATCGACCCCTGTACTCACCAATTGTGAAGCCTGCTCACGGGGAGTCAACCCCGGATTGGTACTTATTTAACCTCGGTCTCCAGATGGACCGGGCTCGACGTGGCAACAACGTTGAACGCCACGCGCCCGATGGTCTGTCCGAATGAGGTAATGACGTTGACGCGCCAACTCCCCGCGGCAGGATTCGTCTTCACGGAGTAGCCGCGGTACCCGCCGTCGCGTCCGCCGACGATGTAGAACGGTACCGTTTCCTCCGTCACCCAGGCCTTGCGGGATTCGTCGTAAAGCTGCCACTCATGGAAGATGGTGGTCGTGAGGTCGGTCGGCGCGAAGATGGCGGTGAAGACATACGCCGGCTCGTTGGGTGCGCGGTGGAAGGTGATGTTGTAGCGAAGGAAACTTTCGTACCACGGAAGCGGCTCGTAAAAAAGACGGTACTCGTCGCCCGTACGCACGACGCCGTGGTACACGCCGGCGTCTTTGAGTGCGAGCGGGAGCGGCGGTATCGCGCCCGTGAAATATAAAATGTTGAACGTCACGAAAATAACGGCGACGATGCGCGCCACGCGCGTACGCTCACTCGCCGCACGCTCGGGCGTAAAGTACGCGAGAAGATAATAGAACCCGGTAATCGCACCGAGGCTCACCACTCCGCTTGCGATAAACATGTACGGCCCGATTTCCCGAAAGACGACGGGCAAAAAGAAAATGAGAAAGGAAAAAAGTACCGTAAAGAAAATGCCGAGCTGGAACGGAAAACGGCGATAGGAGCGGACGAATCGCTCGTTGCCGAGCAAAAGCCCTGCGATGAGCAATACAAATATCCAACTCGTTTGGTACGCCGCGCTACGCGAGTAGAGCGAAAGGTAGCCGCTAAAGAGTCCGCCGAATGCGAATTGCGCAACGACCGGAATGAGCGGGGTTATTTTCAGTATCCACTTCTGCTGCAGACGACCTGTTTCGATGACATTGAGCAGAATGATGCAACACCCTGCGAGGACCAGGTAAAAAAAGAGCAGCGCATTACTCGTCCAGAGGTCGACACGACGCAAAAGAATGAGGTTGTCAGCCAAAAATCCGCCCACCAGCGAGAAGGGCGATATGTAGCGCATGTACCACTCCGCCAGTTCTTCGACGTTCTTCGGCAGCTTTGGGAGTCGCGGGCGAGGCATATCAGGAGCGGTACTGCGGCGGATTTTCCCGAATCCCGGCGCGGTGATTGGCGAGGCGGGCGAGGGCGTAGAAAAGCGAGGAGAGACGATTGGCATACGCGCGACTTGATTCTGATATCAAACGTTCGGCTGACTCATGTAAAGTAACCAACCTTCTTTCCGTTCGTCTCGAGACAGCTCGCGCAATATCAAGACGGGCGGAAAATTCCGTACCGCCCGGCACGAGAAATGTTTTTATCTCCGGCAATTCTTTTTCAATATTGTTTATCGTCGCGGAAATTCTCTCGACGCTTTCTTGCGGCACCGACTTTTGCGCACCCGCGGCTTCCGCCTGGATGGTGAACAAATGGTCCTGCACTTCCTCGAGCACTGCCTTCCCGCTTTTTTCTTCAACAGTAAAATCTCCCGGCACCGCGACCTTGCACCAGCCGACAATCGTATTTAATTCATCCAACTGTCCGAGCGCCTCAAAAATCGGTGCGGATTTCGACACCCGCACACCCTTTGCAGTATCAAAAAGTTTTGTGGTGCCACTATCGCCCTTGCCTGTGAATAACGCCATAAAATTTCATTGGCCTTTTCCCGCCTGCCCCGTAGGCAACGCGAAGCGTTGTGGTACCGGGGTGAACAATGCCATGCGGCAATCATAGCAAAGGACACGCATAATGAAGTTGCGACAGTTGGTGCGGACTGAGAGCGTTGTGGAGTATGTTCTGTAGGACAAAAGCTACGGCAGTCTCCCTCCGGTCAAGAGCAAGTTCGCCCATCCTACTTGAAGAGCGCTAAACGGGTCGGGTAGGTTGAGGAGAACTAGTACTCCAACGACAGCGACGAACGCTCCCGTTGTAATGTAAAGATACGTATATTGCTTTTTGAAGTAAAAATACAAAGAGAGGCCGAGAGGGGTGAAGTGGAGAATCACCGGAGGCAGATATAAAAACAAGATGTTCAGGATAAGGGCAAGTGCTCCCACCGCAGACAGCGCTGCAACAACTAAGACCGCGAGTGCCGGCACGATCTGTTCTTTAATGAACGTCATTTGTGCCCGGGAGAGGACTTGAACCTCCATGCCTTGCGGCACACGCACCTCAAGCGTGCCAGTCTACCAATTTCTGCACCCGGGCATTAAAGCCTCACAGCTTCTCCTCCACTGTACCCAAAATCTTCTTTAATTTCAATCTCTTCCGAGAAAGACACACGACGCTCTTCGAATAGTACATTTTTCTTAAAACGACTAGAGAATCTTTTTTAGCGTACTTTAGCTGGTAGAGCACGCGATTGGCACTTCCCGATGTCACGTGTCCAGATACGCCTGTCCGTTTTCTTATTTCACTTCGAAGCCAATCAACAAACGATTTGCTAGCAGAAGCGAATATCGTATAGAACATAAAACTTGAACGCCAGCGCGGATCCCAATAGGCATGAGAACATCCATCACCGTCGTACACTCCCCTAAGAAAATCCCAAAAGTACGCGGGAGGAATTTTCAAAGGACCGATTGTCTTGGACTTTCTCGGTGTAAGACCTATTGAAAGCAGGAAATCATAAAAGACTACATTTTTGAATTGTACGCGTAGGTATTCTTTTCCATTGCTCCCCTTCTTTTTCGTGATATTGAAATCTACTCCGATACATATACGAAAATTGTCGAGCTGTTCGCGATCTGCAGACGTAAGATCGATGAGCGAGAATGGGGGTGAAAGGCAGCCATCGGTAGCGAGTAGCCCAATCGCGTAAGCGAGTTTTGCTGACCAGGTTTGATCTATTTTTCTTCTTGCATTAAATCCCGGTTTCGGACCCCGCTTCCCCATCGCACAATGATATCAGATACTCAAGGTAGTAGCGTCTACCAATTGTTGATAAATAAAAAAACACGAACTCCTCTAAAAACCCCTATTTGTCCTGCGTCGGGGCGGTCATCTCGGCGACAATCTCTTCTTTCTCGCCTTCGGTCTCTTTTGCAAAGGTCTCCGGCACGCCGGGAGCTTCTACCGCGTCTTGTGCGGTGCCCATCAAGCGGGTGCGGCGGAGCTGGCGGCGGGCTTCGCGCGCTACCTTGTCGCGGATGTAGTAGAGCTTGGCGCGGCGCACGCGGCTGCGCTTCGTGATTTCAATCTTATCAATCATCGGCGAGTAGAGCGGAAAGATTTTTTCCACGCCCACTCCCGAGAGTACGCGGCGCACCGTAAAGGTGGCGCCCGCTTCGGTGCCGTGTTTGCGAGCCAAGACGAGTCCCTCGAACATCTGGAGGCGGAACTTACCCTTGGCTTCCTCGATTTTCTGCCACACGCGCACGGTGTCGCCCGGCCGAAGGTCGAGATTTTTGCGGGCTTCCATGTCTACGGATGATGTTTTCACGGCCATATGTTATTTTATAGCTGACTTGCTTGCTGGGAAGTGAAAACGAGTTTTCACTTCTCTCGCTGCGCTGCGCCAGACCGCGGCACTATAGCAGAGGCGCCGTCGGAAAACAACTTATTTCCTTGGTGCGCGGTGAGGGATTTGGTCACGCGTCGTTTTCTGTTGAAAACGCGCGCGACCCCGCCTCGGCCCGGCCTCCGGCTTTCAAATCCTGCCCCCAACGCAAAAGCACCCGCGGGGGGTGCTTTGTGCATCGGGTGCGCGGTGAGGGATTTGAACCCCCGACCCTCCCCGTGTAAAGGGGTTGCTCTACCACTGAGCTAACCGCGCATCTATTTACTGCGCTACGTGTGCGCAACGGCTCTTCCGAGCCGGGTGCCCTCGCGAGGAATCGAACCTCGAATAGCGGCTTAGAAGTCCGCAGTTATATCCATTTAACTACGAGGGCAATTTGCTTCTTCCCCACGAACCGAATTGCACATAGGTCTTCCGCCTGTGGCAATTCGCACATCTTATCTCACATTTTTCTATCTCGCTAAGAAGGGACTTCCATGACCAATGCCCGGATAACATTCTAGCTATAGTCTTGAACTTCTTTTTAGTATCCGTGTGATCAAATTCTAGAACGATTGGATCGTTTTCACCGCAATCCGCGCATTTCTTAGACGACAAGAATTCCAGCAATGCCCGCCGAATCCGGACTCGATGTCTCTTTTGTGCCGCATACAAGTCTGTTCTATTTTTGTAGGCCACCCCTGGATTATATCACTTCGTTCTAACCCACTTCTAGTCAGGTAAATCTATTTCGACGGATCGGTTACGTTCTCCGGACTCGTCTTCAGCGAATCATATTGTGCGCGGCGCGCAGAAAAGGCGTCGATGGTGCTCTTGAGCTGGGCGGTATTCAATTTGAGGGCACCGGCGCCGTTTGAGACGACGAGACTCGGGTCTTCGAAATCGCCGCGTGCGTAGAAGAGCATGAAAATACCGCCGGCGACTGCGAGTGCGATAACGAGTGCCGTCATCGTGAGGAGCGAGTACCAATAGACGCGGGTGAGTACAGTTGTGTATTCGGGCTCGTTGCGATACGCATACGCATCACGCATGCGCTCCCAGATGTTCGTGAAGAAACTCATATCGATACGTCTGAACTCGTAAGCGCATGCATGTGCACGACGACGCGCCACAAAACCGGCCCTTTATCGGTGTTTGGTATCTGACCAAACTGAAACTGATCAACGGCAGAAGGAATAGGAAGCAATGAGAGGAGCTTGGCCACATGCACCACGGTCTCGAACGAGCCGTTCGCTTCTACGACAAAATCCACACTGTGAAGGGGCGCCTTGTTGTCGGGCGCGGCCGAAAGTGATTGGCCGAGGGTAAGTTTGACTCCCGCGTCCTTACCCACCGCGTCGATGGCATCGACGACGGCTACGATTCCGACGGTGCCGATATTCTCGAGTGCAGCGCGGGCGTCTTTCGTGTCGCGCGCCGTGGCGTGCAGACGCAAATTTGCCGCCTGCCGCGCATCGGCCGCTTCCGTGTCGACGCTCGCAGCCGCGCGCGCGTCAAAGGTGCCCATGAGCGTCCATGCAAAAAAACCCACCGCGCCCCAAAGCGACACCGCAGCGAGTAGCGTAATCCACGAGACGATACTAGTGCGTGCCTTGGTCATATCAGAAGGTGCCCGTGACGGTTACGGAGAAGTGCCCGTCGTCGGTGCCGGTCAGAGCTCCGATGGGAACGGCTACATTGTTAAAGTTCGGATTTTTTCGCAACAACTCCCCGTACGTGTTAATCGCTTCCCGCGTATTTGATGTGCCGCTGAGCACGAGCGTCGCCGGATTTCCCGGACTCAGAGCAAAGCTTTGCACCGTTACCCCTTCCGGACGCTGCGCAATCGTTGCCAGCGCCGCGTCGATGCTTGCAACACTCGAACTCGAAACCGGCGCAAGAAGCCGCAAAAGCTGCTGTGCTCGCAGGATACCTGCCTGATCGGTTTTTTCCTGATCGTTCCTTGGCGCCGGAAGCGGCGCGTCGTTACCCGTGTCGCTTGCGTTGACGACGAGGTACGCGGGAAGAAGCGCAAGGAGTGCGATGAACGCGCAGAGGATGGCCGCGAACGAGCCCGCAAGAATAAACCGGGCGCGCTGTTCCGCGCGAAGTTTTTTTTGTGCGTTTTCGGGAAGTACGTTGGCCATGGAACTAGTGCGTAGTGGCTAGTGCGTAGTTGGTAGAAAAATACATAGTTCAGACGCCGCGCAGTGCGAGACCGATAGCGGTGCCGTACTGGAACGATGTACGGCGGTCGATGGGCGGAATGTAGTCGTCAAAGGAGCAGACGTTGCGCCACATATCTGGCTGCAGAGTCGAGGCCTGTACCCTTCCTGCGATGTAGTCGTCGAGCCCGCGCAGGTTGGAAGCACCGCCGACCAAGTACACCTGCTCGACGGGTGTCGCGCGCGCGCCGTGCTCATCCCGTCGCGTGTCCCAGTAGTGGTAGAGGCGCGCCACTTCGTCGGCGAGTGCAGAGGCCGCACCGGTCAGGGCTTCGAGGCCGGGCGAACGCGCGCCCTCGGTCGGCAAAAGTCCCTGGTCGTTATTGAATGCGCGGGCGTCTTCTTCGGAAACTTTGAGGACATCCATGACCGCGTGCGTCATAGCGTCGCCGCCCACCGCGACCGTGGAAGTAAAAATGGGCACGCCGCCTTTCAAGACTGCAAGCCCGGTGCGGGCGCGGCCGAAATCGACGAGAAGTGTGATGGGTTCATCGTGCACACCCGAAACCGCACGGGCGATGGAGCGCGCTTCGACTTCGAGCGAAAGCAGTTGCAAACCGGCGGCGTCGAAGGCGGCCACGTAACTCTCCGCGAGTTCGCGCGGAAAGACGACAACTCCTATCTCTTCCCCCTGCTCCTCATGCTTCACAATGGTATTGAAATCGTACACGGCGGCGGAGGGTGCGATGGGTACGCGCCCCTGAAGTTCAAATTCGATGAGGTTCAATATTTGGTCACGCGCCGAGCCGTCGGGCACATGCATGTTGAAGACGTACGCCGCTTCTTCAGGAAGCGCCGCATGCGCCGCAGTGACTCCGCCCATCTTCTTTTTCACTTCCGCGAGCGCAGCGCCGAGTTTGGGGACATCGTGCACGAGTCCGGCCACCACGATACCGGGCGAGAGTTCCTCTTCCCCGTATGTGCGCACGCGCATGACACCGGGCTGTCCTTCCAGTGCCAGCCATTTTATCGACGTATCAGAGATATCGATACCTGCCGCGGGCGGCTTTAGTATGCGCGGCATCGGAAACCATCGCTCTACGAATTGCGACGTAGCTCGACGTGCAGCAGAAAAGCCGGGAGGCAATTTCATTCAGCAATTATAACCCGCCTACCGGCCGGCAGACCTGCCTGCCGTGAGGTAGGCGCGTTTCAACCGAGCTTCGTGCCGGGCGGAAGCACACGCTCGGGGAAAAGGAGCGCCACGCCCGCCTCGTCTTTCGCGGCAATGAGCATTCCCTGACTCTCCACACCGCGGAGCGTCCGCGGAGCGAGATTCACGATGTACGGAAGTTGCTTGCCGACGAGTTCCTCCGGTTTTTTCCATTCTGCAATGCCGGAGACGATGGTGCGCTGCCCTAATTCACCGAAATCGATCGTGCACTTGATGAGCTTGTCGGTCTCGGGTACGAGTTCTGCCGCGAGCACGGTGCCCACGCGGATATCAAGCTTTGCAAAATCTTCGTATTGAATTTCTCCCATACCTTAGTCTATCGCGGGCGTGCGCATGTCTAAATAGCGCTGCAGTATGAGCGCCGCAGCGGCAGCGTTGTTGTGCTCGTTGCCTTTCTCGGCGTACCGCGAGGCCTCGATGGAACTCCCCGCTTCGCGCGCGTATTCACTCTCTATCTGTGTGGCCTTCGCGAGCTCACCGACAAATTTCTCCAGCTCCGGTGTGACCGTATTTGCGCCGCCCTCCCACGTGCGCGTGTCGCCGATGATTATTTTCTCGACTTTTCCTTCCTCGGCCATCCGCGTAATGAACTTGAAAAGGTGGTCGTCGTTGGCAATTTCGGCCCGCGGAAACGCAATCTTCCCGTCACTATCAGAAATAGCGAGTCCGACTCGCTTTGCACCATAATCTATGCCCAAATATTTCACGCGTTCAGTATATACGAAGCCGTAGCGGCCTGCCGGTAGGCAGGCCTGCGCTCCGGTAGGCAGGCATCCGAAAGCGGGAACCTATATACCGAACCCGAATCCTCCGTGGCCGCGCCCCATCCCTTTACCCTTTGCCGGCTTCGCTGCAAGAGCCGCGAGCCGTGCATCCATCTGTGCCTGCGTGATGACGCCTTGGTCAACAAGCGCCTGGAGTTGCGCCTTGACCTGTGTCTGCCTGGCTGCGCCCAGCTTCACTTTGAGCTGGTCGGCGGAAATGCCGTTATCAGCGGCTATCTGCGGAAGCGTCTTGCCTTCCGACCAGCCGGTCTTCAGAGCATCGACGGAAATTCCGAGCGTACTCGCCTCCTTCTGCAACATCGTCGTAAAACGCGATGCAAGATCCGTAGGCGAGAGCGTGCCGAAGGCTCCGAGTGAGAGCGCTGAGGCGGTGCTTGCCGTGACGAAGAGAAGTCCGAGCGCCGGGAAGAGGCTATAGAGCAATACTTTTCCTTTCATGAACTTTCTTTACCAATGCTAGTAATATCTTCGCCGTCCACCTCTAGAGAGTGTTCGGCTGCAGATAGTACACAAGCATCCGTCTTCTTATTTCATTCGCATTTCGTCTTCCAACATGCGTACGCCAAACGCCTGCACCGTATCCGTCGCTACTCTGTCTCCAAGGATGACGACGAAATCCCCTTCAGAAAAATCCGCGCCGTACGGAAGCCGCGTACGCGGGGAGACGCGTATCGTTGATGTCCCGTCTTCCTGGTCGACAATAATGAAGCCGCCGGGAATGAACCGCAGGATAGTACCGCGATAGAGGTCGGGATGTGCGGGATGGAAGACGCGATAGAGAGCACCGAGGGGTGCGGGAGCGTCACCTTGTCGTGCGTGCCGGTACATTTCGCGATGGAACGGCGTTTTCGCGATGAAAAATCCCCCGGCGGCGGCAAGAACCGCGAGCGCGAGAAGCGAAGTGACGAGCGAGCGGCGGTATACGAACGCATACCGACGCGCGAGTATTTCAAGCAACACGATAAACACGAAGACAAGCAGTATCAAAAGCCACGGGAGCGAGTGCAGGAGCGCGAGCCAGCCGCGCGAGCCGAAGGCGGGCTGGAACCACGCGCCGCTCTGGCGCAGGAAGAAGACCGCCAGGCTCGTGATGTACAAAAGTCCGGCAAATACTAGCGCTATGCCGGTAAACGCAAAGGCCGAAAAGAGGACGAAGTGCCAACGCGGTTTCATCTTCACGCTTCCCGCGCGAATTGCCGCTTCTACGCGCTCACGCACTGTGTGTTCAGAATGTTCACTCATAGATGTCTTGGGGTTTGGCCATTTTTTGCAAGAGCGCTTTGCCGCGTGCGATGCGCACGCCGACTGTTGAGACAGGGATGTGAAGCACTTCGGCGATTGTTTTGTAATCCATGTCCTCAAAATAGTACAGCACGAGCGGCTCGCGATATTTCACATCGAGCGCACTTAGATACTTTTCGAGTGTCTCCCGGAGGCTCCGGTCGAGCGCGCGGTCATCGGCGCTCTCAGCAGCCGTGAGATGCGGAAAGATGGTGTCCATATCAAACTGAAAGAGAGGCGCACGCGAGCGCTTCGAGAGCGCGTTTACAAATTCGTTGTGCGCGATTCGGTAAATCCACGGCGAAAATCGGCGCGATGCATCGAAGCTCTGAATGTTCTTGTACGTTTTTATAAAAATGTCTTGCACGATATCTTTCGCGTCGTCCGTGTCGCTCAGAAATTTCCGCGCATAGCGCGAAAGCTTGTCCTGGTAGCGCTCCACCAATTCACCAAAAGCCTCCGTATCCCCTTTTTGTACGCGCAGCGCGACTTCTTCATCGGTCTCTTTTTTCATGCCAACTTCGACGTTTTGTATATCTCCGGCTTGTACGCCGAGAGCCGCACGATGTCCACTGTAATACCGGCGGCAGCGAGCTTTTCTTTCAAATCCAGTACGTACTCGCCTTCTTGGTCATAGCCAAGCGCAATGATGCTCGGCTTCGCTGCGATGATGTGGGGTATGTGGTCTCCCTCGTCGCCGAGCATCACCTCATCGACGAGCGGATTTTTTCGAACATTCGCCAAGCGCGCTTTTTCCGAGTTGCGCGGCCGCGCACTCTTGATGCGCTCAACAATGTTGTCGCGCGCCACGGAAACGATGAGAAACGGTTCCGTCGCAAGAGCGCGGGCTTGCCGAAACATATCCTCGTGCCCGGCATGCACAATGTCGAACGTCCCGAAAACCATGATGCGCGTCATATCTTTTCTCCCTCGAAATACTTGCGGACAAAATACACGTCGCTCGCAATCGCCGTGTGGAGTGCCGTGTCTGTGTCAAAGACTTGGCTCTCGCGGATTTTCTTTTCGAGTTTGATGGTCACTTCTTTTCCGTACAGGTCATCAGCAAAATCCAGCAAGTGCGCCTCCAGTACTTTTCGTTTCTGGTCGGCAAAAGCGGCAGCAATAAAATTCTGCTTCCCCACCATGACCCGCGCCGCATAGATCCCATCATCGCTTCCCGTAAGCGGAATATTCACCGTCGGAAATCCGAGCCCGGCCGCCCGTTTGGTACCCTTTTCGACTACTCCTTTATACGTATTCATACCGGCGGAGGGGGTGGGATTCGAACCCACGATGCCTTTCGACATGGCAGTTTTCAAGACTGCTCGTTTGAACCGCTCACGCACCCCTCCGTGTTCAATCATTACCTTTCAACCAACTCTTTTCAAGGTGGTGCTCTTCGTAATGACAATTCGGGCAAACGAGCTCGAGATTACTTGAATCGTTGTTCTTCCGGTTTCTATCTTTGTGATGCACATGCAATATTTCTTTCTTGTTGTAGCCGCATCGCTCGCAAGAGCCTCCCCGCTCCTCCAGAAGCCTGATTTTCATCGCCCGCTCGGCGACAACCTTATCACGCGGCCGACCGATCTTGTAGTGAATTCCTGTGCGATATTTATTCGAGCACGCACGGCTACAAGTTATTCTGTGCAAACTTGCGAGAATCGGCTTCGCACAAACGACACACGGTGACTCGTTCCGACTTGAGATACCGTAACATGCCTGGCCACAATAGGCTCTGCCACTAGTAGCAGCGAGCTGAACAGGTCGACGATAAATTTGCTTACCGCAAATCGTGCACTTTGTATTTGGATTTCTTTTATACCGCTCCGCCATTCGGCCAGTATACCAGTTTTCCTTTACTCCAAGCGGGGCTATTCGCTCTCGCTGCCCGCAGCATCTATCCACTCGACTCCGGCTTTCTCGAACTGCGTCTTTAAATCTTTCTTTACTGCATCGAGCAGGTCCTTGAGCTCCGGAAAAGGTCGCGTTGCTTCGTCGAATGCGGCGACGGCGGCATCGGCGTACGACGCGTGGAATTCTTTGGGTATGTACATCTCCACGCCGCCTTCGGCGATATGCAGAAATCCCTCGATCTTGTCGAGCGCACGCACGAACCGCGCTTCTACCGTCCGCTGGTCGGTGTATTCGCGCCACAAATCGTAGACGGATTTTCCAAATGCTATGTCCCCCGTCATCTCACGCATCGCCTCGTCTTCTTTGGCCGTTTTGCGGACGGTCATTTTTTTCCCGGCGAGCATTTGCTCGTATGCGTCGATATCCCCGGTCTTCGCCTCCCCGAGGTCATGGACGAGGGCGAGCGAAAGCGTGCGACCCATGTTGAGGCGCACCCTACACTCCGGGCCAATGATGAGCGCCATAAGCGCCAGGCGCCACGAATGCGCGGCGACCGTGTTTTGCTTGCCCCGTAGCGACGCGCCGTAGCGCTCGATGCTCTCGAGCTCCTTCGTGCGTCGCAGAAATATGAGGATATCTTCCATTTCCCGTCGTTTCATTTGTTGTCAAAAGCACCAAGACACTGGCTGCCTAGGCTTGACTCGGGTATCATCCTTCACTTATAGTACGGGCTCAAATGAGAGAGGCTTGTTTGTAAAAATACACTTTACAACTCTATGGCCAAGCAGATACAAAAACAGGACAGCGTGACGCGAACGCTCGCCGTACTCGACCTCAATGAGAATGAGGCAGTGCTCTACGGCCAGATGCTGAGTCACCCCCAGAGCACGGTGCAGGAGCTTGGCACGCGCGCCCCCTTCCCTCGCACGATGCTGTACTACGTGCTGAAACAACTCATGCAGCGCGGACTGGTGTCGGCAAGGAAGGAAGGCTGGCGCACCGTGTATGTGGCCGAAAATCCCGAGCGACTCTACGATCTGCTCTCGCGCAAAGAGAAGGAGTTTGAGCGCGAGACTGCAGCAATTCGCGAGCTTGTTCCCCATCTCAAGCAACGCTACCGTTTTGCAGGAAAGCGGCCGACGGTACGGACGTTCGAAGGACTGGAGGAATACCAGAAAGCGCTTGAGGACAGCATCGTGTCGAAGCCGAAAGAAATCCTTGCTTACGAGATGCTCGGCGCGAAGAAGCCCGCCATTCAAATGCGCGATGCACACGAGCGGCGGCGCGTTACGCGGAAAATACTGAAGAAGGTGCTGTTCTTCGAGAGTAGAGATGCGATGCGAGCCCTCGAGAGCCGTCGCTACGACGACTTCACGCAATTCCGTAGTATCAAAGACGGACCCGCGCCCTTCGGCGCCGACGTGACGCTCTACGACGGCAAGCTTCTCTATACGAGTTACTACGCCGGGCACGAACCGACTGCCGTGCTCATCGAAGACGAGGCACTCTACATGATGCAGAAGAGCCTCTTCGACGCCTTGTGGAAACAAGGAAAAGACCGCACACTCTCGTTCAACAAGAACCTATGAACATTTTCTTTACCGGCTCCATACGCGGAGGGCGCGAGAACCAGCCGCAATACGCCCGTATCGTCAAAATGCTCGAGAAACACGGTACGGTCTTTTCCAAACACGTGGCGGACGAGACGCTCTCACAATATGGTGAGACGAACCTTACGAACGCAGAGATCCTCGCACGCGAGCTGGATGCCCTCAGTACATCGGACGTAGTCGTGGCAGAAGTCACTACGCCGAGCCACGGTGTCGGGTACTTTATCGCACGCGCCACTCTGCAGGGGAAAAAAGTAGTCGCTCTTCACTGTGGAGAGTACGAACTCAAACTCTCGGGCATCATCCAGGGCGACCCCGGGGTGGAATTGCATATTTACAAGACCGATGAAGACATCGAGCGCATACTCCAAACGGCGTTTCGAACATAAAAAGCGATATTTCCGGGTTTTTGGGCTATTCACACCTGGCCTTGGCGGGGATGGCGCGCAAGGTACAATTGCTCCATATGAATACCCGCGAAACCCGAGGTTTTACCCTCATTGAATTACTCGTCGTCATAGCAATTATCGGCCTTCTCGCCTCAATCGTCATCGCCTCGCTCTCTACGGTGCAGGCCAAAGCACGTGACGCCAGGCGTATGGAAGACGTCAACTCGCTTCAGAAGGCGCTCACTATCTACGTCTCCAATCACGGCACCTATCCTATCTATACGGCGACAACGACCGTCACCGCCACGACGACCGTGGGCGCCGACCTCATCGCAGACCAGGCTATCCCGACGTCACCGAAAGACCCGACCGACCCGGTGCGCGTGTACAGTTACCACTCGAACTCCGACGGTTCAAGCTATACGCTCAACTTCTGCCTGGAGACTGACAGCATCCGGAGCTACGCGGCGGGCTGCAACAACAACATCACTCCGTAAGTTCGTATATCGGGAGGTCTCCAAAGGCCGCCGCGCAGAAGCGCGGCGGCCTTTTTCGCGAGCTGCGCGTAAATGCGTAGTACAATATATTTTCATGCCTTCCTCCTCAAACGGAATACGCTGGACGGCGCACGAACACGAACACATCGAGCGCGGGAGCGACTGGTTTTGGGCACTCGGTATCGCGGCCGCCGCGCTTGCCGCCATCAGTTTCCTTTTCGGCAACGCGCTTTTCGGCGTGCTCATCATCGTCGCTGCCGTAACGCTCGGCATCTTCGCCAAAAAACCGCCTCCGCTTATGGAATTCGAGATCTCCGACCGCGGCATCCGCACGGGCGAGGTAATGCATCGCTACGAGGAAATCATTTCCTTTTGGGTAGAGGAGCACGATGCAAATCCCCCCATTCTTCTTATCGACACCACAAAATGGCTCTCACCCAATCTCATTATCGAGCTCGAACACGTCGACGCGAAAGAGGTGCGCGCATTTCTGGCCGAGCGAGTAGAAGAAGTGCCGATGAAAGAACCGGTCGCGCACAAAATTCTCGAATTCTTCGGACTCTGAAACAGCCACTAGCCACTAGTTCTTAGCCACTAGCGAGCCGATGAGTTTATTTAACATACGCATGACCTCATCTATGAGCGTTTTCGCTCTTTTCAACTGATGCGGGTCGGCAAATTTTAGGTTTTCAGCGATTTCAAAATGTGTCTCTAACTCCGCCCCCGAACCGAACGCAATCCTCAAGAATTGAATATTTTCCTGCCGATGCTTGCGCGCGAATCCTTCCGCAATATTCGCGGGAATTGACACCGCAGCCCTCCGTGTTTGGCTTGTCAGACCAAACATTTCTGAGCGTGGGTATCGTTCTGTGAGTTTATAAACTTCGCTGACTAATTCGATGCCGCGTTGCCAAACAACAAGTTCTCGGTACGACTGCATTTTTCTAGTCGCTAGTGGCTAGTGGCTAAATCACTGTAACCGTGGTGCTTGCGTCGCGGGTACCTCCGCCGACTGTGACACAGTGGAGCACGAACGCATACGAGGTGGTTGCCGTTTTCGTCAGAGGCGGCGTGGTCGCAGTGCCGTTGACGTTGGTGTTGCCCGCATTTTGCGTGGTGAACGCCGGAATGTCCGGGCTCGAAATCACGCACGATTGCATGCCGGAGGTAATCCAGCCGAGCGCCGATTGGCCGCCCGATGCGACATCCTTCGGATTCGCGATGAGGACGATGGAGGGCTTGCCGACCTGGACCGAACACTGCGCAGTGGCCACTGTGCCCGCACTGTTACAGGTGAGGCCGTATGAAGCGCTGTTGCTGCCTGCGGCGGGATTGGTCGTAGTTGCGAGCGCCGAACCGCTTTGCGCGCCGTTCGTTTGAAAGCCCGTGCCCGTGCTGGTGCCTGCAGAGCACGAGTACGCGATCGCGATAGACATGCCGACGTCGGCCACTTGCGGATTGCATGATATTTGCGCGGTGAGAGAGCCGTTGGTGCCGGTACCCGTGCCGCTCGGCACGCACTGCCAGCTCCCCACGCACGCGCCGTTGTACGTGGGCTTCCATGTACCGTTGGCACATCCGGCCGGGTCAGGTTGTGCGGGTGCCGTCGGGCACTGCTGCGCGGTCGCACATGCGTTGCCCGCAGGCGCGCAGCCGGTGGGGCACGTCTGCATCGGCGTATCCACGCACTGATTGTTGCGCGAGTAGAGCGTGTTGTTGGAACAGAGGAGCTGTCCACCCGGGCATGTGCCCGGCGCTTGCGGCGTCTGATTCCCCGCCGCCGGTGAAGCAGACCCTCCTGGCGAGCCACCCATCAGACCCTTCAACATCGATGCGATGTCCGGCATTCCACTCTTGTTCTGATTATTATTGTTGTTATTGTCCTGCGGATCCTGCTGGAACGTAGTCTGCTGCCGCTTTGTCGGATCCGGCTGCGCAGTGGTCGTCGTTTTGGTCGGATCCGGCTTGGGAGTGGTCGTCGTTTTGGTTGGATCAGGAGCCGGAGCTTTGGCGGGAGGTGTACATACCTGATTGGGGTCGCCGGCGGATGCGGTGCACGTAAACCCTTTTGCAGTCAGTTCATCTACGTTCGCGTCCCTGGCCGGATAACATCCAGTTTTGTCACAATTATATTTTGCCGCATCGACGCCTGCCATCGGATTCGCATTCGGCCCGGATTGTGCCGCTGCCAAAGCGTCATACCTATCTTGCGCCTCTTTTGCAGCGGCCTGCGCCTTTGCGGCGTCGGCCTGAGCTTGTGCTGCATTCGCGGCTGCGTTCGCACATCCCGGGCTCGATGTGTCGCCACCGAATGCACAGCTCGAAGCAATGTCGTCTAGCTTAGCGGCCGTTGATTGGGCAGTTGCGGCGGCCGTGGCAGCGTCAACAAGATTCTTTTTTGCTTCGGCCGTCAGCGCGTCATTAAGAACGCTACGCTCTGTCTCACCGAGTGAGCTCATGAGAGACTGTTGCTGATCCGAGGGTAGGGTTTTAAATACATCAGGGTTCGCCGCGGCGCTTTTTATACCGGCGATACCAGATACCGCGCCCGTGTCGAGGCATTTCTTATCATCGGGGGTGCAGTACTGTGTTTTGCACGTGCCTGCCGGGACATCGGCGCTAAGCTTCGAAACAACTTTTCCCGTACCGTCTTTTTGTATGTAAATTTTTGACGTCAACCCCACGCATATCGCGTCTTGCTCTCCGGTATAGAGAGCTGCGGTGCAGTTATCTTTCTGGACCGTATCTTGCCCTTTTGGCAGACCTGTTTCTTGCGGTGTGGTGCTTTTCTTTTGCGCTAGAGCCTGTTGCTTCAACGCAGTACATTTCTCTGCCATCTCTTTTTTTCGCGGATCCGCAGGGGGAACAGGGATCGTGTATGTCGCCTCGTTGTATCTCGGAGCATCTGCAAGCTGCGATGCTGGTTGAACATTAAGGAATTCTGCAGCACCCGCAGCGCCGAGCATTGCCATTAGGACGAGGCTGGCAAGTATAGATGCGCCACGTTGACCCCGGTCGGCGGGTAAAGACATCGCTCAATGATACTCCCTTTATTGCGCTGAACGTCGGCTAAATGTGGAAAAAGCTGGCGAAACGAACGATGCGCTGCATTTGTCTGTGCCCTTCGCCAACTGGGAAACCCACGGTTTTCCCAATCCTTCCTCCACGGGAAACCGGCAGGTTTCCCGACCCCTTCCTCCGGCGAGGTCATCTCGCTCACTTCGTTCGCTTGTGCCCTCGCCGGGAATCGAACCCAGATTACAAGCTCCGCAAGCTTGCGTTCTATCCGTTGAACTACGAGAGCGTCTGAGGAACAAACAGAGAATACAACGTATTCCCGTTTTTTACGAATTACTTGGCGAGTGCCGCCACCTGTTTCGTCAAACGCGATTTCATTCGAGCTGCCGTATTTTTCTTTATTGTTCCGTGCTTCGCGGCTTTGTCGATTGCTTGGTAGAGA
Source organism: Candidatus Nomurabacteria bacterium (assembly GCA_943359705.1). Taxonomy (GTDB): domain Bacteria; phylum Patescibacteriota; class Minisyncoccia; order Phycocordibacterales; family UBA2100; genus UBA10103. The sequence continues at coordinate 20,581 of CALRIB010000002.1, forward strand.
GCGGGAAGCATCGCGGCCGCCTCTGCAGCTTTTTTGCCGACGACGAGTTTCGAAACATCTTTGACGGAATCCTTCATCGCCTTTTTGCGGCGCGAAGTGAACACGCTCTTGCGGCGAGAGCCGCGCTCTGCCTTTTTTGCTGAACTCGTATTTGCCATGAGGCCGCATCCTAACGGATGCGAATGCAAAATGCAAACTCCAAAGTCTAAAATGAATCTTTGCTTCTAGCCCTGTCCGGTTCCCACTTTGGCTTTTGGATTTTGGTTTTTGCATTACTATGACCCTATGATAGGCCGAGTCGAAGGAGAAATAGCCGCCGCACGACCGGGATTCGTCATCATTTCAGCAGGCGGAGTCGGGTACAAAATCGCCGCTACACGCGAAACGCTTACGAAATTGAAGGAGGGGGCCCACGCGGCACTCTGGACGCACCTCGCCGTACGCGAAGACATCCTCGACTTGTACGGCTTTGGCACCGAGGAAGAACTCCATTTCTTCCAACTACTCCTTACGGTCTCAGGTATCGGTCCCAAATCCGCGCTCGCCATCCTCGACATTGCGCACGTGGAGACACTCCGCAGCGCCATTTCGGGCGGCAACGCTTCCTACCTCACCAAAGTCTCCGGCATCGGTAGGAAAACGGCTGAAAAGATAGTGCTTGAATTGCGCGACAAAGTGGGCGCGAGTGCCGAAGGCAGCGAGCGAGCGCTTTCGGGTGACGAAGAGGCACTCGAAGCGCTGCGTGCTCTCGGCTACTCGCATGGTGAGGCGCGAGATGCACTCCGCAAAGTTTCCAACGATATCGAGGGCGCGAGTGCGCGCTTGCGTGAAGCGCTCAAAATCGTGGGCGGCAAATAAAACACATGGCACGAAAATTTATCGAAACAGTCGTGCCCGTTTCCTTTCTCGACTCATTTCGCCCCGCATACCACCTTTTTCTTGCATGGTTCGGCGCATTCGCGTACGGCGACCCGTCGCGCCGCATGCTGGTCGTCGGCGTGACCGGCACCAAGGGCAAAACGAGCGTGACCGAAATGCTGAATGCAATCCTCGAGGAAGCGGGCTACAAAACCGCGCTCATCAATTCCATCCGATTCAAGAACGGCGAGAAAAACGAACGCAACATGACGCGCATGTCGATGCCGGGACGATTTTTCATACAGAAATTTTTACATGACGCGCTCGCGAGCGGGTGCAACGCGGCCGTCTTGGAAATGACGTCGGAGGGAGCCAAGCAATCCCGCCATCGCTTTATCGACCTCGACGCGCTCATCTTTACCAACCTCGCACCGGAGCATATTGAGTCGCATGGCTCCTTGCAGGCGTATGCCGATGCAAAATTCGAAATCGGCAAAGAGCTGGTGCGCTCGCACAAGCGCCCGCGTATCATCGCGGCCAACTCCGACGACCGCGAAAGCACGCGCTACCTCACGCTCGCGGTAGAACAATCCCTTCCCTTCTCCCTCGGAGCAACCGCGCCGTACGAAGCGGGTGAGCGCGGCGGATACTTTTCTTTTGACGGCATGAAAATCCCCGTGCATCTCGGCGGTGAATTCTCGCTCAAAAACGCGCTTGCTGCCGCAACAGCTGCGCGTGCGCTTGGAGTTAAAACGCCGGTCATCGCAAGCGCGCTCGATAGATTGGAAAAAATACCGGGACGTGCGGAGCGTATCGAGGCCGGACAAAGTTTCACCGCTGTAGTTGACTACGCGCACACGCCGGATTCTCTGAAGGCTATCTACGATGCGTATAAAAATGAGCGAAAAATATGCGTGCTCGGTGCGGCGGGCGGCGGGCGCGATGTGTGGAAGCGCTCCGTGATGGGGCGCATCGCGGAAGAATGCTGCGCGCAAATTATTTTGACCAATGAGGACCCCTACGACGAGGACCCGGGCGCGATTCTGCAAGATATCGCCCACGGCATGTCGAAGCCGCCGGAAATAATTCTCGACAGACGTGCCGCGATACGGCGGGCGCTCGAGTACGCACGCGCGAGCGACGCCGTTATCATCACCGGCAAAGGCACCGACCCGGCGATCGCGGGCCCCGGCGGCAGCTCAACACCGTGGAGTGACGCAGATGTTACGCGCCAAGAACTTGAAGCGTTGAAGACAAGGGTATAATTCCCGCATGGCAGATTCACATGGCGGAGGCGGTGGAATGATTACCACGATACTGAAGTGGGTCGGCATCACCATCGTCGTGCTGCTCATCCTACTGTGGCTCGTTACCGGCGGCATCGGAAAAATCATTGAGACCGCACGAAATATCACAAGCCCGATAGCATCCATCTTTGCATTCGCTACATCCACCGGCACGGCATTCAGACTGCCGTGGCAACCCGACTACATCACGCCGAACATCCCCGATATGGTCGACTCCGGCGGGGATGACCCCAATACGAGCCCCCAGAGCACCGACCAAGGGCTCTCTGACTCCGAGCGGCAGTATGATTCCCTCACCGCCAAAATGATTGCGGCGAAAAATTTCGGCACGCCTTCACCGTATCGCGGGCAGGTCACGATCGAGGAGAACAATGCGACTGAGAGCGCGCCCGACCGGGAGTATGTAAAGGTGCAGGCGAACGACGGCAACACGACACCCGTCGACATCACCGGCTGGTCCCTGCAGAGCGCGGTGTCGGGAGTGCGCGGGTACATTCCGCGCGGCGCGAATGTGTTTTTTATGGGCGCCATTAATCCGCAGGACGATATTTCCCTTAGTCCGGGGTTCACGGCGATTCTCACATCCGGATACTCGCAGGGCGGCACCTCCTTCCGCGAGAATATGTGCACCGGTTACCTTTCGCAATTCCAGGAATACACGCCGGGTCTCTCCCAAGAATGCCCGTCGCCGTCCGATTCCCTGCCGCTTTCCGCCGACAACATCCGCATGTACGGCGAAACATGCTTCAACTTCCTGAACGAACTGCCGGTCTGCACCTTCCCGCTGACGACGCCATCAGATATTTCTCCCTCGTGCCGCGCGTTCGTACAGAACACGATTTCATACAACGGGTGCGTGCAAAATTACCGGTACAAGAGCGCGTTCCCGCGCTCACAGTGGCGCGTATACCTCGGCGCGGGCGCCGAACTCTGGCGCAATTCGCACGATGTCGTCCGCTTGCTCGACCGCGAAGGCAGGACCGTGGACGTCTTAGTGTATTGAAAAAAGAATAATTCCGGCCGCGACCGACACATTGAGTGATTCCTTTTTGCCGCGCATCGGTATCTCAATTAATTCGTCACAAACATCGCGCAGACTTTTCGGAATGCCGCGCACTTCGTTGCCGAGAATAAAGAGCGTGGGTTTTGTTAGTTTAAACTTCCGATAGTCGACTGATTTCGCACCTTGCTCGACTCCAACTATTGCCCATCCTTCTTTGCGTAGTGTTGCGATAGTAGCAGTTGCCGATTTCAGGTACTCCCACGCGATGAACTTTTCTGCTCCCAACGCTGTTTTCGCGATGTCTTTTTGCACTCGTCCGAACCGGTCGACCGGTGCGGGTGTGACGCCGACCAAATATACTTTCGAGACGCCGGCCGCGTCGGCGGTGCGGAATATAGAGCCGACGTTGTGCGCGCTCCGAATGTTGTAGAGCAATACGGCTATCTGTTTTTTCATACTGTTCATGTATACTTCTCTCATGCTTTCGATTTTTCCGGAAATCCTTTTTCTCTCACCATTCGCCGCCTTTCTTATCCGCGTGGCCCTCGGTCTTCTTTTTGCTTTTGCCGCATGGGAGCTAGCGAAAAAGCCTGACCTGCCTCGACGCATCGGCGCACTGGTGAAACTAATCATCGGAGTCGCTCTTATCGCGGGGGCATGGACGCAAGTGGCGGCACTCGCCGCCGCACTCCTTCTTATCGGCGCCGTCGCGATGCCCAAGATGCGCGTCTCTTCGCTCTCAACTATCCTTCTCGCGCTCGTGATGGCCGTCTCGCTGATCCTGACCGGAGCCGGTGCACTCGCCTTCGATTTGCCTCTCTAAGCACCGTTCGGCTTTGAGGTTTACGCGTTCAGCGGGTATATTTCCCATACTCCCGCCCATAGCTCAGTTGGTAGAGCAGCTCCCTTTTAAGGAGACGGTCGTAGGTTCGATTCCTACTGGGCGGACACGAATGAAAAACAGCACCTGCGTGCTGTTTTTCTTTACGTGTCCGAGCCGGAGCCATGTTTCGTCAGCAGACGAAACGGGCGAGGCAGGGTCGTGGAATTTTGCGAGCGGCGGCGAGCAAAATATCCCTGACGACCAACTAGATTAAATCGTAAGGTCAACCGTCACCGAATCCGTCACATGTCTTCCGTCGGCGGTGAGGCAGGAGATGCTGAAGACGGTCGAACCGGTGAGCGGCACCGTGGAAGCACCGCCGGAGAGAGAGTTCTCATTGAAGCTTCCGTCAGGCGAAGTCTCTTTGCACGAGACCACTCCCTGTGTGTTCCAAAATACCGATGTGCGTGAACCAAGCGGCACCGACGCGGGCACAGCCCAGATGTCGGCCTCCGGCTCAACGGTGGACGCGGCGGGCTGTGCGGGAGCCGGCGCGGCTGATGTCGGCGTCTTTTGTTGCACGATAACAGTCTGCGTGACCGGCGCGCTCGGCGGGGCAGGTCTTCCTACGTCATACCCGCGCCATGCGCAGAGGCTGTCGAAAAATGCCGGAGGAATGACGAAGGAAACGACCGAGCCCGCCCATGGGCGACCGTGGCAGAGATCAGCCACGAGACCGGTCGGCTGAGAAGTGCCCATCGTGTCGCCGCCGTAGAAGCCCGCTATTTCAGTATTGCCCGCGGTATCGCGTGCGTTCGCAAGCACTGTTGCGCCTGAATTGGTCATGACGATGTTGCCTTTCGTTCCCGACTGCATGTCGGTCGCGAGCCCGCCTACATTTTTGAGCGGCAGTGTGGTGACATTCTGATTTGTATTGACGGTAGTTGAAGTGTCCCCAGTTCCGCCACTCGTGTCAGTCGTCGTATTGCTGAGTATCTGGTCACTCACATTCGCAGGAGTGCCGCCAAACGCATCAGTCAGAGAACTGCCCGCACCGCTGTTGAGCGCATTCAAAAGTGCGTCGCTTGCGGTACTCGTCGGTGCCGTGAGAAGACTGTTGGAAATCGGCGGCACGTAATAGGCGCACGGGTCGGTAGAAGGCGTCGTGACCTGATAGTACGCTGTGCAGCCGCACTTCCCTGTCGCGTCGGCCACTCCGCCGCTCGGGCAAGTGCTTCCGGGTGGAGTCGTCGGGGGAGGAGTGGAGGGCGGGCTGTCCTTCGGCTTCAACATATCCATGATGCTTTTCATCATGTCCATGAAACCTTTCATATCGCCTATTCCGCCTTTTTCGGTTCCGGTTCCCTCGCATTTGTTCGCACTAGCGCAGATGCCGATAACCTTCCCTCCTGGTGGCGTATCGAAGCAAACACCAGGCGGACAGTTGGCTGTGTTTTTCCCCCCCGTACAACCACCCTTTCCGTCGGGGATTTGATTGCACATGCACTGCGCAAACCATGGATTGCACATAGCGTTGGCTTTCGCGCTCATCGAGGCCTGAGCTGCGAACGGAGCAAGTAGTAGCAGCACGAGAGTAGATGCAAAAGCGAGGCGAGCACGATGCGTCATGATGACAATGCTACCGCACACGAGTGATTCCGCAATGCGGTTTTTCACAATTCCTGTGTATCAATGATTTTCGAGCAAAAAACGCTCTAATTCGTACTCCAATTCGACTCCATTGCGCCTTGCCTCATGGGGTAATTCGGCGAGCTGCGCTACGAGTTTTCTCGAACGAACATCTTCCCGCGACAGCATCGCTTGCTTCGCCGCCCAGAAAAGTACGCCGTGGATAGCCTCCGGCGCATCGTCGCGTGCGAGTGCGCGTTGGTAGCCCACCCACAAAGCCTTTTTGTCGGCGCGTTTTAGGGCATTTGCCATCTCAAATATCCCGCCGTCTTCACGCTTCTCCTTCGCGGAATCGAAGCGCTCGGAATTTTCGGCATACTTCTCCAATTGCTTGCGTGTCGCAGCGTCCGGCTTTTCTTCGAATACAAAAAAGTTCTCGTCAGTATCCTTGATGCGCGGCAACGCCTCCAAGAAAATCGCCCGCATTTCCTCGTTGGACAGAACCCCTTCGAAGACAACGACGCGGTCGCCGCCGAACATCCCGCCGCCCTGGAGCGCGCCCTGTAAATCGGCGACCGAGTTGGCGTCCGAGATACGAACAACGACCCCCTTCTTACTCACCTTCGCGATGGCCTTGTTCAGTTCCGCGCGCGCCTTCTCCCTATCAGTACCGGTGAATAGGTACAACATACTATCGAGGGATTCGTTTGGTCTCGCCCCAATTCTTCCCTATCGAAATTTCCGCAACGATGGGCACTCCGCGTAATTGTTTTGCGTCGATTACAGATTCCATGATGCGGCGCAATTCACGGGCGATTTTCTCCGCTTCTTTCTCGTCGAGTTCGTACACCAGTTCGTCGTGCACCTGCAAGAGAAGTTCGGCCTTTTTCTCCCAGCCCTCCTTTTTGATGAACGCATCCGCCTCCGCCATCGCAAGCTTGATGATGTCGGATTGCGTCCCCTGCATCGGCGCATTGATGGCCATGCGCTCCGCTTGTGCACGCATGTTGGGCATCGCCGATTTGAGAGCAGGAAAATAGCGACGGCGACCGAAAATCGTCTCGGTGTAGCCGAGCTTGGTAGCTTCTGCTTTCGTCTTTTCGACGTATTCCGCAAGGCCGGAGAATTTTTTGAAATAGTCGTCGAGGAATTTCTGCGCCTCGTCGCGCGTCACACTGCCGCCGAGATTTGCGCGGAGTGCATTCACGCCCATGCCGTAGAGAATGCCGAAGTTGATGACCTTGGCGCGGCGGCGCATTTCGTAGTCCACCTTTTCGGGCGGCACGCCGAAAACTTCAGAGGCCACGGCAGTGTGCACGTCGCCGCCGCTTTTGAACACTTCAATGAGTTTTTTGTCGCCCGAAAGACCTGCCGCGATTCGCAGCTCTATCTGCGAGTAGTCAATCGCCGCGAAGACCTTGCCCTTCGAGGCGGCAAATGCGCGGCGGATACGCTTGCCGTTCTCGGTCTTCACCGGAATATTTTGGAGATTCGGATTCTGACACCCCATTCGCCCGGTGGTGGTCCCTGTCTGCAAAAATTCGGCATGGAGACGGCCGTCGGGCGCGATGAGCGCGGGCATTTTCTCGATATAGGTGGAGAGAAGTTTCTGCAGTTCGCGGTATGCGAGCACTTCATCGATGATCGGGTGCAGAGACGAGAGTTTTACGAGCTCATCTTCCCGCGTCGTGCGTGCGCCGCCCGCCGTTTTCTTCTGTTTCTCGGGCAAAATTTTTAGTTCGTCGTAGAGCACGACGCCGAGTTGTTTGGGCGAGTTGATATTGAATTCGTGACCCGCGTGCGCGAAGATTCTGCCCGCGATTTTTCCAAGCTCCGTTGAATATTCTTTGGAAAGGCTTTTGAGATACGCGGTGTCCACAAAAATCCCCACCTCGTGCATTCGCTCCACTATTCCGATAAGCGGCTTTTCTATTTTTTCGTACACGTCCTGCAGTCTTCCTGTTTTCTTCAGCGCCGCGAAGATAAACTCTCGCGCTTTTTCAAAATCCTGTGCGCCGGCGTACCGCAAAATCTCTTCGAGCGATGGGTTGGTCGTGTCTGAATGCAAAAGCCACAGCGCCACCGCGGTCTCCTTCAATACTTGCTCGTCGGGTGCAGCGGCTTCCGGCTCCGCTTCGTACGGCTCGTCGAATGCTTCCGCCGCCACGCGGCTGATGCGTTCCTTGAGCGAACGGAATTCGAGCTCATCACACATCGCAACAGCGGTAGCCGCGTGGTCTTGAATTCTCCAATGGTGGTCGGGCAATTCGAATTTGATGGGCACGTCAGTGCGAATAGTCGCTAGCACTTTCGAAAGTGTCGCGCTCTCGCGGCCGGTCTTCAAGAGCTCCACGATCCGCGGCTTCACATCTTTGGCAAACGCGTCCGGCTCCGTGTCGAGCGACTCGTATATTTTTTCTATCGGTCCGAAACCGTCGATGAGCTCCGTCGCGGTTTTCTCGCCGATGCCGCGCACACCGATAATCCCGTCCGAAGGGTCACCGCGAAGCGCTTTGTAATCGACGATATGTTCGGGCCCAAAACCGTAGCGCTCTCGCACGCGGTCTTCGTCGTACAAAACCGTGTCGTTCAAACCTTTGCGGAGCGTGTACACCTGCACGTGCTTCCCTTCTACGAGCTGCAACATGTCCGCATCTCCCGAGGCAATGACGACGTCGACGCCCTCCGTCTCTGCCGCCTGCTTCACGATAGAGCCCACGATGTCGTCAGCCTCAAACCCCACGGCTTCGTACACGGGAATGCCGAATGCTTCAAACACTTTCGGCGCGCGCTTGAGCTGCTCGATAAGTTCGTCATCGGCTTTCACGCGCTTCGCTTTGTATTCTTCAAACAATTCATGGCGCACCGTCGGCCCCGGCAAATCGCGCGCGGCGACGATGTAATCGGGCTCAAGGTCGTCGATGAGTTTCAACACCATCGACACGAGTCCGTAGAGCGCTCCCGTCGGCTCGCCTTTCGACGATGAAAAGTCGGGTATCGCGTGGTATGCCCGATGCAAAATGGCGTGCGAGTCGAGTATCACAAGCCGCTGCGCTTTCGACGTTTTTTTCTTCGCCATTACCGATGATGATACCCTTCCGGTTTTTAATGTCGAACAGGATAAAACTTACATAACAAAAGCCCTCGTCAAAAAATGACAAGGGCCCATCAAGATGCCGGCGGATCCGGAGAGACCGAATGTCTCGAGCGATGCTCCATCTTGTAGAAAGATCAAACAGCCGGGAAACCTTGGCGGGGGTGTCCATGACACCCCCGCCGCGGCCCCAGAATCGGTTATTTCGTCGTAGTGGCGGACGAAAGCGCCGGTGTCGGTTTCGCAGTACCTTTCGGCATCTGCGCATCTGGGTTCGACTTCGCACCACCCACAAACTTAATTGCGAACTTTTGCTTGATGATGATGCCGTCGGGCACCACTTCTCGCGCGCGCTCATTGATGAGCTGTTCGCAAAGAGATTTGAGGGGATTCTTAGGCGAATCCGACAAGGGGAGCGCGATACGCTCCGACTTCAATGCAATCGCCTGCATGACGACATTGGACAAAGTGCGGCGGACATGGCCGAGCTTCAGGAAATTCTCAGGCGTCGGGTCATCCCCGTCGACTAAGAGCTTCACGTAAGCGTTGGCCAGAGTCTTCGCAAACTCCGTCTCTTTGGGCGTGGACAAATTGAATCCGCGCACCTCGATGCCGTCACACAGCTGTTCTTCGACTTGCTTCCGCGCCACGCGGAAGAACCCAAAAAACCCTCTCCGCTTTGCGGGAGTCGCATTTGAAGTGGAAGTAATCGCCTTGTTGTCATTCTTCATGACTTTTCTCCAGCGCACATCTACAGGGGTTACCCCGGGTGCGCCTGCCAGGGCAACTCACTACGCTCGAAAAGCGCACTGAGTTGCCCTGATTTCTGGCTGTAAACTTTATAGAGTATAGCACTAAATGGGAGATAAGTCAAGGGCTTAAAAAGCCCACCCCCAGGCCACGAAACAGCCCCCTCCCCCACGGGTGCGATACAATAGAAAGAATGACGACGCAGTTCAACGACAAGAAACAGGACGAGCGGCTGCACGAGCTGCATGTCAAAGAGGAGGAACAGCTGGCGGAAATGCTCGCGCAGAAGTACGGCGTCGAGTACGTCGACCTCACTTCCAAATCAATCGACACCGACGCACTGCGCCTCATCTCGCAGGCCGAGTCGGAGGCGAGTGAAGTGGCGGCCTTTCGAAAGATAAACAAAAAAATATTCGTCGGCATGCGGTCGCCCGAACGCGACGATTCCCTCAAGTCGATACAAACGCTTGAACACCTCGGCTACCAGGTGCAGCGCTTCATCGTCTCGCACGCTTCCCTCGTGCATGCGTGGGATAGATATCACGACCTCTCGTACGCGACCGAGACAGAAGCCGGCGTGCTCACACTTTCCAACGAAGTTATCCAGCAGATGTTGCAGAAATTGAAGGCGCTCGAAGACGTGCGCACCGAGATCGGGGGCTTCTCTACGAGCAAAGACACGCACCGCATCTCGCGCATCTTGGAAGTCATCATGGCCGGCGCGCTTAGCTTAGGTGCCTCCGACGTGCACATGGAACCGGAAGAAGAGGGTGTGCGCATGCGGTATCGTCTCGACGGTGTGCTCATCGAAGTCTTGATATTCGACGCCGTCACCTACGGCCTCATTTCCTCGCGTATCAAATTGCTCTCCGGCCTCAAGCTCAACATAAAAAACGCCGCGCAAGACGGACGCTTTTCGATTCAAGTGAGCGAGAAAGAAATTGAAATACGTACTTCTATTCTTCCCGGCGCGTACGCGGAAACTATCGTGATGCGTATTTTGGACCCGACCACCATCGCACTTCCCATGGAGCGCCTAGGTTTTGATAAATATCTGATGGATATTTTCAATATCGAAATCGCAAAGCCAAACGGCATGATACTGAACACCGGCCCCACCGGCTCGGGTAAAACGACGACGCTGTACGCCTTCCTAAGGCAGGTCGCCAACCCCGGTATCAAAGTGGTCACTATCGAAGACCCTATCGAATATCACCTGCCCGGCATCGTGCAAACGCAAGTTTCCAAAGACTACACTTTTGCCGAAGGCCTCCGCTCCACTCTCCGCCAAGACCCCGACGTCATCATGGTGGGTGAAATTCGCGACGCCGAAGTGGCTTCCACTGCCATCAACGCGTCACTAACTGGGCACTTGGTATTTTCTACGCTTCACACCAACGACGCCGGCGGCACCTTCCCCCGCCTCATCGACATGGGTGTGAACGCTGACATCTTGGGCGCCGCGGTCACAACGGCGATGGCACAACGCCTCGTACGACGCCTCTGCCCGCACTGCCGCGAGGAAAAAATAATGGATGATGCAGAAAAAGCGCTGATGGCACCGCTGCTCGCCAGCATCCCCCATCCCGAGGAAGTCCCCCCAAACAGAGACAAGATGTGGATAGCAAAAGGTTGCGCAAAATGCGGCGGCATCGGGTACAAAGGCCGCATCGCGGTCGTGGAAGTTATTCTCATGGACAAAGAAGTGGAAGAGTGTGTGCGCCATACCTCATCCGAGCGCGACATTTGGCACGCCGCCAAGCACCAAAAAATCCGCCGCATGTCGCAGGACGGCGCCGTGAAAGTGTTGCAAGGCGTTACCACCCTCGACGAACTCGGCCGTGTCGTCGACCTCCACGACGAAGTGATGTTGGAAACTATTTCGTAGCTCGCGTTAGACCACAAAACCCCGTTGCGGGTATGCAACGGGGTGATATGTTTGAAATAGGAAAACGGAGGCAGGATTATCCGAGCGATACTTTCGATGAGGAAAGCTGCAACGTGGATCTAAGGATAGAGGTAGCCGAAACCACCTCGTCCTCGAAAAAGTCACTATCGCTCGGAAAATCACGCCTCCGTCTTTGCCCTGCATAGCTTTGCGCGACACGGGGTTGATGTAAAAACTGAGATTCTTAGCCAGAGGAGAGTATAGCACGTTACGCATTAATGTCAAGAGTCCGAGCCTTCGCTCCCCGCTTCGGCGGCGCAGTAAAGCCTCAATATATGACCGACAAAGAGCAAAAAACCTTCGAAAAGACCCCCCGTTCCCTCGACCAGGCGCTCCGCCCTGATACCTGGAAAGAGTACGTAGGCCAGGAAGCCATCAAGGAGAACCTCCGCATCCTCCTCACCGCCGCCAAGGGGCGCAACCACCAGCCCGAGCACGTCCTTTTGTATGGACCGCCCGGATTGGGCAAGACGACCCTCGCACATCTAATGACGAAGGAGATAGGCGCCAACATGCGCGCCACTTCGGGCCCCGCCATCGAGCGCGTGGGCGACCTCGCCTCAATACTGACCAACCTCTCCCCCGGCGATGTTCTATTTATAGACGAGATACATCGCCTCAATCGCACTATCGAAGAAGTGCTCTACCCCGCGATGGAGTCGGGCGTCTTGGACATCGTCATTGGCAAAGGGCCGAGCGCGCGCACTGTGCAACTTGAGCTTCCGCCTTTTACACTCATTGCGGCGACCACGAGAATTTCCATGCTCTCCGCGCCGCTGCGCTCTCGCTTTTCCGGCGGCACGTTCCGTTTGCAGTACTACACCGAGAATGAAATTGCGGAGATTTTGAAGCGCTCAGCAAAAATTCTGGGCATCGAAGTCGATGGCGCGTCGGTGCAAGAAATCGCACGCCGCTCGCGTGCGACGCCGCGCACCGCCAACTACCTTTTGAAACGCGGACGCGACTTTGCGGCGGTGAGCGGAGAGAATTTGGATATCAAAACGGTGAAAAAAGCGCTCGCACTATTGGAGATAGACGAAGCGGGGCTCAACCAGACCGACCGCGACATCCTCGTTATCCTCGTCGAGAAATTCAATG
>CALRIB010000003.1 GCA_943359705.1 Candidatus Nomurabacteria bacterium
GCGCCCTCCGTTTCTACACGCAATTCTCCGATCCTTCGACGCCCGACTATTCCTGGAACCGCTCGCTGCCGAGCTCCCGCGCCGCGTTTGCCGCCGGCAACCTCGCGCTCTACTTCGGGTATGCCAGCGAAGCGCCGCTCATTGCCCGCATCAATCCCAACTTGAACTTCTCTCCGGCCGCTCTGCCGCAAATACGCGGAGCCGCCCGCGCCGTGGGCGCCGCCAAGGTCTACGCGCTCGCCACCACGCGCACGAGCCGGAATCCGCAGGGCGCCATTACGGTGGCATCGCTTATCGCCGGGAGCGACGTTTCGAAGGCGCTCTCGATTGCCCTCGGCATCCCGTCGGCGCGGCGCGACTCGCTTTCCCTCGGCTCCATCCAAGGGAGCGACGATCTCTTTGCGAAGCAGGCTATCATAGGGAAGTCGTGGCTCGACCCCGACCCCGAAAAAACCAACGGCATTTTCCAGAGTATGGTGGAGTCCATCACAAGCGGTAGCGCCAGGCCTTCGGAGGCGATAGGGCGTGCTGACCAGCAGATGGCGCAACTTATTTCACAATGAATCCCGTTAGAGATACACACTGATTGAACTCCTATGTCACGACCCTCGAATGAAACGGCTAATCGTACCAAGCGATTCTTTTTCTCTAACGGGATGAAAAGTCTCGCGACACATTCGGTTGCAACTGCTTTCAGTGCGTTGGCGCTCTCGATGCTATCGCTCGGCATCGCGCACGCCGAAAGCTGCGTCGGTCTCTGCAACCCGCTCAACTTCGCCACTATCGCCGATTTCATCGCGGGCGCGCTCAAGGTGCTCGTGATGATAGCACTGCCTATCGTTTCGCTGTTCATCGTCATTTCCGGTTTCCTTTTCATCAAGGCGCAAGGCAATCCGAGCGAGCTTGAGACCGCAAAAAAGAATTTTTGGTACGTCATCCTGGGCACGCTTCTCATCCTCGGCGCGTGGGTCATCGCGACTCTCATCGCCGGCACGGTCTCGCAACTTACGGCTGCATGAGGACTCGCATCGTCGCCTGTGTTCTCTTCACGCTCGCGCTCCCGGGCGTTACGCTGGCCGCGGCGCATAACTTTCTCGAGCTCTCGAACACGCTGGTCGAACTCATCAGCACCGCCACCGGTGTTCTCATCGTCTTCGGGCTCGTCGCGTATTTTTACGGGATGGCCACCAACATCAACGAATTCGGCAAGGAAGACGGGCATGAAAAAATCAAGGCCTACTTTTTTTGGGGCATCGTCATTCTTTTCGTCATGGTCTCGATTTGGGGCATTGTGGAGCTTTTGCGGAACACTATCTTTAGTGATTCGGCCTTTCATCCGACGGACGGCTCTCCCGTGTCGGTCTGCGACCGCTTCGGCGATTGCTCCTAAAAATATGCGCACAAAAATCCTGCAACTCTCGCCTCTGATTCTTGGCCTCATCGCGCTGCCGCAAAGTGCCTCAGCGCTCACACTCATCCAAGTCTTGGGTGTTTTCCACCTTTTTGTCGGTCTCTTTCTCACAGCCACGCTCGGCGTTTTCATCTCGGCCACGGCAGTCTACATGATGCGCTTCGGTACCTGGCCGTCGTATCGCACGACCGCGGTCGAGGCGATGCGCTGGGGCGTGGCCATGCTTTTTGTACTTATCGTGCTTCTCGGCATCGTGCGATGGTTTGAGGGGTATTCAGGGTTTGCACTCACCTTGCTGGCGGTCGTCGTCATTGTAGGTCTCGTCTTTGTCATAGGGAAGTACGCCTTTGGTGCGGGGGGCGGTGGAGAAAAGAAAGCCGAAAAGAAGCCCGGCGCCAAGCCCGCTGCCAAACACTAGGATATCCACAGTAAGCGCCCAATCCAATTGTATTTTAGGGCAGGCCGTATACCATTATGGTACTTACCGATTAACTAATTTGGCTCTTACTATGCGTTCACGAATTGGTGCTGTTTCTGCTCTGGGAGCCCTCGCGCTCGCTTTTCCCGCCCTTGCTGCGGCCGCCACACTTACCAATACACTCGTCTTTCTAAGTACCTTCCTCAACGGCGTCATCGGTCTTTTCATCACCCTGGCTATCGTCGTCTTCTTCTGGGGTCTCATTAAGTACCTCTGGAGTATCGACCAGGAGAACGCGCACGAGGGTCTCAAGATTATGTTCTTCGGCCTCGTCTGCATCTTCGTGATGGTCTCCATTTGGGGCATCATCCGCCTTGTGCAGACCACATTCCAGGTTACGTCCACGGACCCCATCATCCCGAAAGGCATTCAGGTCAACCCTTCAGGCGGCGGCGGTGGAAGCGCGTACTAATCCCTTCTGCCGCGCTCTTGCGGCATCAATGATCCATGGCAGCCGCAGCTCAACTGTTGGATCGCTTCGTCAAATTCATCATTGATCCTTTGATATTGCTCGTGTTTGCGGCGGGCTTCTTTATGTTTGTCTGGGGGCTTGTGCAATTTCTCATCAATCTGGAAGACGTTTCGGCGCACGAAGAAGGGATTGAGCACATGAAATGGGGCATTGTAGGTATGCTCGTGATGGTCTCGGTTTACGGCATCATCGCGCTTCTCGACAACACCTTCAATCTCGGCGCATTTAACGGCCAAACGCCGGATATGTCAGCACTCCAAAACATTCCGCCGTTCCAGGGATTCACGAACGGAAAGTAGCGAGAAAGGCATCGAAGGCAGCCATCAGGTCATCAAGCGCCTTCGGTCGTGCGCCGAACGCATGCGAGTCTATCGACTGCACGGGTACGATTTTTGAAGACGTGCTCGTGATAAAGGCTGCCTCATATTCTGCGATACTCGCGAGCGGCATGTGCTGTTCGACAACATCCAAACCGACGGCCTTTGCGGTTTGCGTGACGTATTTGCGCGTGACCCCGAGTAAAACCTCCGCCTCCGGTGCAGAAAAAAGAGTCTTCCCTTTCATTGCGAAAAAGTTGGTTCGCGTGCCCTCCGTTATATTGCCTTTGTTGTCGATAAGCAGGGCATCATACGCGCCCGCTTTCTTTGCCTCAGCGTAAGCAAGATAGCTTTGCAACATATTGAGCGACTTCGCGTGCGGGAACGCGCGTTCGTACTTGAACGAAATGAGGTGAATGCCGTCTCGATATAGCTTCTTGTCGGGGAAATGGGGGTTAAGGGGAATTATGGAAAGAATGGGCGCCGCTCCGCCGAGCAGAAGGATTTTGAGGTTGTAACTCTCCGCCTCAGTTTTTTGCATCAAGTCGGCGATTGCCTTCTCAACGAACGTCTCATCGAACGAATGTGTAAGTCCAATAGTCCGAGCCGATTCCATCAGCCGCTCGATGTGGTCTGCGAGAAAATAGGGAGCGCCGTTTGCCACCCGAATGCTTTCGTAGACACCAAAACCATACTGATATTCAATATTCGAAAGCGGCACGACCGCTTCCTCAATCGACAGTAGTTTCCCGTTTTTCGAAAAGTATTTGAAATCCATACGATGTGGGCAGGAGAGGACTTGCACCTCCACGCCTTTCGGCACAAGGTCCTAAACCTTGCGTGTCTTCTATTTCACCACCTGCCCGCCCGTGCATCCTAGCGCAAAACGTTATCCCTGTCGTCGCCCTGCTTGTGCTCAGAAACGAAGTACCATGCGGCGAATGCTCACTTCATTAGTCTACCCGGCCGCAGTGTTTCTCGGTGCGTTCCTTCTTTTTGTTATCCAGCCCATAGAGGGGAAACAACTTCTTCCGCTTTTCGGCGGCTCGTCGTCGGTGTGGGCGACCAGCCTCGCCTTTTTTACCTCGATGCTTTTCTTTGGCTATCTCTACGTCTACGTACTGACACGCGCTAACGCAAAGAAACAAGTAATTGTTCACTCGTTGGTAGTCGTGGCGTCACTCGCGTTCTTTGTGATTCCCGTCGTCGCATTTTTCACAACAGGGATGCCATTTCTCGACGTCTTGCTCGCTCTTCTTGTTTCAATTGGTTTGCCCTACTTTGTACTCTCGACGACCGGGCCCCTGCTGCAATTCTGGTTCGCGGCCACGCAAAAGAAAGAACCCTACAAGCTGTATGCACTCTCCAACGCCGCCTCACTCGCGGCGCTCGCCGCGTATCCGTTCATCATCGAGCCCCTCATAACATTGCGGAATCAGCACGTGCTCTGGGCCGCGTTGTTCGTCGTCTACGCAGTCTTGTGTCTTGCAGCAGCACGCGGATTTTTGCGCACGACGCAAAGGGCGACTCCTCACGAATCGGTAGTTGCTCCGGCGTGGAAATTACGCGTGACGTGGATTGCTTTTGCCGCTCTGCCGGCTTTCATGCTCGTGGCGATAACGACTCAGCTTACACAGGTCATCACGCCGATGCCGCTTTTGTGGGTGGTACCGCTGGCGCTCTACCTCGTCACCTTTATCGTCGCGTTCAGCGGACGGGTGCGTCTGCGCTATGCCCCTGTCTTTCTTCTCATTGCCGTGGCGGGCGCGTACTATTTTGAACCGCCGCTCTTTGGCGGAACGAGTTGGGGAGACGTGACTCCGCGGTTCGTCTTCTACCTGCTCGTGCTTTTCCTCTCCGGCCTTACGGCGCACACACTCCTGTACATGTCGCGCCCGCATCCGCGCCACTCACCGCTCTTTTACCTGGCGATTGCATTTGGAGGAATGCTCGGATGCATTGCGGCGAGCATCGTGGCGCCGCTCGTCTTTACCGACTTTGTGGAGTTTCCGCTCGGCCTTGCCGCGTGTGCAGCACTCGCCGTTCTCGTTCTCTCCCCGCACTTTTTCCCGCGTCTCAAGTCCGGAATGATAGCGCTCACCAAAGCTCTGGCGATGCTCGGCGTTGTGATTCTTCTCATGCAATACTTGTCGGCCGACACGGTGGCACCGGCAGTATCAAGCAGAAATTTTTACGGCAAGGCGAGCGTCGTCTTTATGGACGATTTTACCGTGCTTGCGCATGGCTCGACTATTCACGGCGCGCAATTCACGAAGCCCGACTTGCAACGGATCCCGACCATGTATTACACGCCGAAGAGCGGTGTCGGGCGCGCTTTTCTTTTTGAACAGGACACGCGCAAGAAGCAGCCGCTCCGCGCCGGCGTCGTCGGTCTCGGCACCGGCGCGCTCGCGGCATACTGCCGCGCGGGCGACAGTTTCGTGTTCTACGAGATAGATAAAGACATCGATGTACTCGCCAAACAATACTTCAGCTATCTCGCGCACTGCACAGGTTCCGAAGTGCGTCTCGGTGACGCGCGCATCGTCTTACAAAGCGAGGGCGATACCAACAGATCGGGGAAGTACGACATCCTGGCCGTCGACGCGTTCAGCAACGACACTATTCCCGCGCACCTGCTCACGCTAGAAGCGTTCCAACTTTACGCCTCGCATCTGCGCTCGCCGCAAAGCATCATCGCTGTGCATGTATCGAATAGGTATCTCGACCTGGCTCCCGTCGTTTTGCGTCTCGCCGCGGAGTTGCGCTTCAGTGCAGCCATCATTCGCGACCCTGGCGACCCGAATCTGAGGGGCGTCGCTTCGCAATGGGTGCTTCTTGCTGCAGATAGCTCCGACTTCCGCTCCGTCGTCTTTGCCAACACCGACTCCGCACCGCCCAAAAATACCGCACCCGTCTGGACCGACGACTACAGCAGTATTTTGCCTGTGTTACGGCTGCCGTGGCTCTATTGGAACTAACTGTCGTCAGGGATATTTTGCTCGCCGCCGCTCGCAAAATTCCACGACCCTGCCTCGCCTATTTCGTCTGCAGACGAAACATGGCTCCGGCTCGGACTTGTAAACGAAAACAGTGCGTAGGCACTGTTTTCGATTCAAGTCCGCCCAGTTGGATTCGAACCAACGACCGTTCGCTTAAGAGGCGACTGCTCTACCAACTGAGCTATGGGCGGATTGCGGAGATTCTACACGGTTTTACGCGTTTGAGAATATCCTAGTTCTTCCTCGCGACTTGTAGAAAAATCGTTGAGGCCAGAGCAAAAGCGCACAGATCGGCAATAGTCGCGATTGAATCTCCAAAAAAACCAAGAACACCAATTCCGATTACCATCGCGAGTATGCCGTACAATTGCGCCAAGATACCCACTTGGTTTTGCAGTTTGGTCATTTGCCAACCGACAGCGATAATTGCGCTTCCGATGGTAATTCCGAACAAGACCTGTATCAAATATTGCTGTGTGATGTTGGGGAACGCGTAAACGACAATCGTGCTTAATATTGAAGCAGTAATCCACGCGTAACTCGCGTAGGTGATAACGGGCTTCTTATACATTTCTGCGAGTGTCGCAAAACCCCAGATATAGGAAACGTACAGAATCAGGTTGAAGATATCGATCGGAATTATTATTGAAGGCGAGAGGGAAGACGGATCGGCTATAAAATGTCCCCAAATTGCTAATAGTATGGAAGCAGCCCCGGCTCCCGCGGCAAGCAATAATTTGTTACGCATGGTGAAAGTATATACCGTCTGTGCCGGGGGTGGGACTTGAACCCACACGTCCTTGCGGACAATTGATCTTAAGTCAATCGCGTAAACCATTCCGCCACCCCGGCTTTTATGTCAGCGTCTTCAGGAACTCCTTGCCGACGCCAGACTTTAAGTATCTTTCACGTTTTCTCGCTGTTTGTCTATCGACAGCCTGTTCAGAGTAGATAAGCACGAACGGACGATACGGCCTGGTAGAGAACGTCTTGCCGTCATTGTGCTGCTGTATGCGTCGTGCGATGTCAGCTGTCATCCCGACGTAAATGTAATTCCTTACAAGACTTCGGAGCGCATAAACATAAAATCGCTCGATCATACTTTTTTATCAGCCTGCCTGCCGGCAGGCAGGCTTTTACGAAAGAGCAGAATGTACTCGTGCTTGAAGATGTAGAAG
The DNA here is from genome assembly GCA_943359705.1 of Candidatus Nomurabacteria bacterium. GTDB lineage: Bacteria > Patescibacteriota > Minisyncoccia > Phycocordibacterales > UBA2100 > UBA10103. The sequence goes on from CALRIB010000003.1 coordinate 6,859, forward strand.
CCGCCACTAAGGGCCCGATACCGCCAGAGCTTCTCCTGATTTAATTTCGCACGATTACCCGCCATATTTTTGATGATAACGCTCTTGAGTTTGAGGGAGGTGTCGCGCCGCAGCGTCTCCTGCAGAAGGTAGAAGGCGAGGGGGTGCCATTCGCCGGCTTCGTACTTGTCGCCGATGACAATCGCGAGCGACCCGCCCTGCTCCAGTAGGCCGGAGAAGTTCTCGACCACGTCTCCAAACCTGTTGGTGAATTTCTCGACGCTCGTCGCGTTGCTCAAATCTTCTTTTTTGCCGCTGAATTTGATGATGTCGTGGTAGGGAGGATGGAGGATAATGAGTTGCACCGCCTTCTTTTTCATCCCCTTGAGCGCCCCTTCCACCCCTTTTCTGGCCTTTGCGCCCGCACTGTCTCCGACAACGATTTCCGTTTTGCCGGCCCCGTTACCCTCCTCAATATTCTTTTGTGCCCCGCGCGCAACACTCGGCAAAAGTTCGACACCTATTCCGTTGCGACCGAGCTTCTTCGACTCGATAAGTGTCGTCCCGTTGCCCAAAAAACAATCAAGCACGACGCCTCCTTTCTTAGTAAATCGCCGCATCAGCTGATTGGGAATCTGCGGGACGAAATTGCCGTGGTAGGTATTCGTGTGTGCGCCGCTTCTATCGCGCGCGTCTATCATCCACAAACTGTCGGTAAATAGGTCGTCGTATTCTTTCCAGCGTTTGAGCTCGAGGTCGTTGACGCGTCTTTTCATGAGGCCTGGGCGGGAATCGAACCCGCGCATGAGAGTTTTGCAGACTCCTGTGTTACCACTTCACCACCAGGCCAAACGGCTACCTTCACACATTTCATCGCCGCGCCGCTCAATATACCACTACTTATTTGGCCGCGTCAGTTCGTCGATGCGCTGCCTGTTTTTCTCCCCGATGTCGATTTCGAAGTCAATCGTGGGGATGGGCTGGAAGGTGCTGTGCTTTTTCACATATTCGCGGAAATCGCTGCGGCTCCGTTTGGCAAAGGCAAGCGCGGTGCGTTCGAACTTTTCCGGCATGACGGAGAAGAAGACGGTTATGTACTTAAGGTCCTCGGATATTTCCGCACGCGTGACGGTGATGAGCGAATCTCTGTTGGCTTCGCGCGCGAAATAATCTCCCGCCATGTGCTGCAGTGTTTCCGCTATCTGTACCTCGCGTCGACTGGCCATACTATTTCATTGAAGTGGTAAAACACTCGAGCGTGTCGCCCTGCATAATGACAAAATCGCTTTCCACTTGCGCGCCGAATTCGCTTCCTGTCTCGACCCGGCTTACGTCTTGTTTGTGTGACTGGATGTTGCGCATTTTGCCCACTCCGATAGTCGTGCCCCGGCGCGTGACGCGTACTTGGCCGCCTTTAGCGATGTAGCCCTCGACCACGCTTCCGCCGATGACGTGTTCATCTTTGCGGCTCGAAAATTGTTTGAGCACTTTGGCTCGGCCGTGGACTTCCTCGGTAAGTTTGCGCGGGCGTCCTTCTTTCAATAATTCGGTAAGGCGTTCGGTAAGTTTGTAAATAATGTTGAAGGTCTCGATTCGTACGCCGTGCTGGCGAGCGTACTCCGTGGCCACAGTGTCGACACGCACGTTGAAGCCGATAACTGTGCCGAGGGTGCTGCCGGCCATTGCCGCCTTCACGTCGTTCTCCGAAATAGTGCCGATGCCGGATTGCACAATAGATACGAAGCCGCGCTCGTCGCCGAGCGTGGCAGCCTCGTGCTCGATGGCTTCGAGGGAGCCCGAAGTGTCGGCGCGTACGATGACGGGGAGAGCAAATTTGACGTCCTCGCCTTCGGCGGGAGCGTGGCTCGCGCGGGCGGCCGGCGCCGCAGGCGCTGGCCGCGCCTCCTCTGCCGCCTTCTTATTTTTGTACGCGCGAAATTGTTCGCCAACGGACGGGAGTTCGTCGAAACCTACAAGCTGCACCGGCGAGGAGAATGTCGCTTCCTTCACCGTCTCACCTGAAGTCGTCTCGAGGATGCGCACTGGGGCAAGTGCCCGCCCGGCGAGCACCGCCATGCCGCTTTTCACCGTCCCATTCCGAATTATCAGTGTCGCCGCCATGCCGCGCTTCTGGTCGCGGTGTGCTTCGATGACGTAGCCTTCTGCGGTGACCGAAGGGTCAGCCGTGAATTCATTGAGTTCGGCTACGATGAGAATAAGGTCAAGAAGGTCGCTGACGCCGGTCCCGACTTTCGCCGAAATGGCCGTCCACGGCACATCACCGCCAAGCGTCTCAAGAAACACTTCTTTTTCCATCAGCGAGGCCTGTGTTCGTTCGATGTTCGCGTTGGGCTTGTCTATTTTGTTGATAGCGACGACGAAGGGGATTTTGGCTTCGCGTATTTGCTGAAGCGCCTCTATCGTTTGCGCTTTCACACCATCGTCTGCCGCAACGACAAGAATTGCGATATCCGCGACGTTGGCGCCCCGCTCGCGAATGGCACTAAAAGCGGCGTGTCCTGGTGTGTCTATAAAGGTAATGCGTTTCGCCTGACCGTCTTTCTCGTGCTCGACCTCATAGGCCGCTACGTGCTGTGTGATGCCTCCCGCTTCGCGGGCGACGATGTTGGTCTTGCGGATGAAGTCGAGAAGCGTGGATTTACCGTGATCGACGTGACCCATGACCACGACAATGGGCGGACGCTCTGTCTGATGTGCGGTCTTGTTTGTCATATTGTCTGGTGGGGCGCATAGCCAAGATTCGGCAGTATACAACAAAATTTTTAATTTACAATTTTTAATTTTCAAATTAATACATTGAAAATTGATTGAAAATTGCAAATTGGAAATTATGAATGCTGCGCGTACACTACTCGAATGTGGCTTTTTCCGAAGCGAAGGGTGTATCTCGACCACGCGAGTGCACCGCCTGTCTTGCCGGAAGCGGTGCGCGCCATGCGGGAAGCAGAGGAGTTGGTGGGGAATCCGGGCGCTATTCACGCGGAGGCGGTGGCGGCGAAAAAATCACTCGAAAATTCACGCGAACACATTGCGCTTTTGATCGGGTGCAAGGCGCGCGAACTTATTTTTACGGACGGACTTACCGAGGCGAACAACATTGCCGTACTCGGCTCCGCGCGGAAGCTCGAACTTCAAGGTCGAACCTTGAATGGCACGCATTGGCTCGTCAGTTCCATCGAACATGACTCGGTGTTGCATTGCTTTGGTGAAGTTGAGCGAATGGGCGGGACGGTGACGTGCGTCGAACCGGATGAGCGAGGAATTGTTTTGCCCGAAGCGGTAGCTGCGGCGCTCAAACCGGAAACCGTTTTTGTTTCTATCGGATGGGCGAACAATGAGATTGGTACGGTACAGCCACTTGCGAGTATTGCCCGTGTCATTCGAGAACATGAAAGACCCACAAGTCTGACTTGTGGGTTACCGATAGTTTTTCATACGGACGGCGGGCAGGCCCCGCTGTATGTGTCGACCGTGGTGCAGAGTCTCGGCGTCGACCTGGTCTCGCTGGGCGCAAATAAATTGTACGGGCCGCATGGGGTGGGGGCATTGATAATCCGGAATCGCGTGGAACTCTCGTCCGTATTGTTCGGCGGCAAACAAGAGCACGGCGCAAGGCCAGGCACGGAGAACGTGGCGCTCGCCGCAGGTTTTGCTGCTGCATTTGAGAAAATCGTGGGCGAGCGGGATGCGGAGGCTAGGCGTGTGGAGAAATTGCGCGGCCAACTCGCGAGCGAGTTGGCCCTGCAAGTACCCGGACTCGTCGTCAACGGCGACCTGAAGCACGCACTTCCGCACATGCTCAACGTTTCCATCCCAAATATCTCGAGCGAATACCTTACGCTCTCCCTCGACCACGCCGGCATCGCCGTCTCCACCAAAAGTGCTTGCCGGGAAGGTGAGGAGAGCCGTTCGCACGTCGTAGAAGCCCTCAAAGGCGAAGACTGGCGCGCCCGCAACACCATCCGTATGTCGCTCGGCCGTGATACTGATGCCTCCGACATCGCCCGCACCGTCGAAGCGTTCGTTAGATTCGCCTCTCCAAAAAAAGGGTGATACAGTGGCCGAATGGATATAGAGCAATTGTCTAAATCACAGATAATTTTGCTCACCCTCCTCGTTTCTTTCGTCACTTCTATCGCGACCGGCATCGTTACTGTCTCTCTCATGGATCAGGCGCCGCCCGCTATCGCACAGACCATCAACCGAGTTATTGAACACACCGTTGAGCGTGTCGTCCCCGGGCAAACGGCCGCCACTGTCGTCACCCAGGAAAAAACCGTTGTCGTAAAGGAGGCCGACCTGGTGGCAGAGGCTGTTCAAAAAATCTCGCCGAGCATCGTGCGTTTATACTCCCGGGACGAAACGAGTCCCGACTTCATCGGCCTTGCCGTCGTGCTGGATAAATCCGGCATGCTCGTCGCTGATTCCGCGGCGCTTGGAGATACGGCATCCGCCGATGTCGCACTTTCCGACGGCACACGCGTCCCGGCATTCGTGACCTCGCGCGACGAGGGCAACTCACTCGCTTTTTTGCGTGCCGCGACATCGACAACCATCAAAGACCAAATCAAACCGATCGTGTGGATTCCCGCCACAATCAGTTCCGAGCAATCTGTCTTGGGGGAAAGCGTTGTCGCACTTTCCGGTAAGACCGTTACCCGTATCGCCGATGGTATCGTAACCGCTCTTATACCCGCCAAGAGCGGTGACGTCATCGACACGAGCATCTCCGCAGAATCAATCGGCAGAGGAAGCCCGCTAATCACAACCGACGGCATAATCATCGGTGTAAGCACCGCCGCTTCGCGCGCGTCTTCTCTCTCGGGGTTTCTCTCGACCGCCGTTCTTTTGCCCAAGCCGCAGACGACCGCATCGACTGACGCAGCCGCGAAAAAATAACGCCGCTCGGACGTAAAAATGAAGTGCACTGCGCTGTATTAATTGATTCCGCAGAAGCGTGCGGTATACTATTTGAAGTATGACGCCATTCAATAATTACACTACGAAAGCCAAAGAGGTGATTCACCGCGCACATCAGCTTGCGGTGGAGCGTGGCCACAACCAGGTCTCGACGCTGCATCTTCTCGCGGCTCTTCTCACGCAAGAGGAATCGATGGTGGTGCCCATGCTCGAGCAAGTCGAAATAGATGTTGCGCACCTTACAGATTCCGTGCTCGAATCCATCGAGGGCGCTTCCGGCAACACCGCGGTTTCCCCTTCTTTCCAGCTCTATCTCACGCCTGAATTGGTGCGAGTGTTCGAAGCGGCGCCGCGCGTGGCGGCTTCGTTCAACGACCAATTCGTCTCGCCGGAGCACCTGCTCCTCGGCGTCACTGAGCACCCCGGCCCCGCCTCCGACATCATCGCGCGTTTCCGCATCGACCGTGCCGCGCTCGCACGCGTCCTTACTGATATCAAAGAGGGGAAAATCCGCGACACCGAAGAGCCGCGGAAGCCCAGGGCGCTCGCTCGCTTCGCTCGCTCGCTCACCGATCGTGCGCGCGAGAACAAGCTCGACCCCGTCATCGGTCGCGATACCGAAATCACACGCGTCATCCAAATCCTTTCGCGTCGCACCAAAAACAATCCCATCCTCATCGGCGAAGCCGGGGTGGGCAAGACGGCCGTGGCAGAAGGATTGGCACAGCGTGTCGCCTCGGGTGACGTCCCGGAGAGCCTGCGCGGCAAAGAGCTTGTGCAGCTCGATCTCGGTCTTCTCATCGCAGGCACCAAGTACCGCGGCGAGTTCGAGGAGCGGCTGAAAGCCGTAATGAAAGAAGTGGAAAAGAGCGACGGCAAAATAATTCTATTTATAGACGAGCTACATACACTCGTGGGCGCCGGCGCCGCTGAAGGCTCGATGGATGCATCCAACATGCTGAAGCCCGCGCTCGCACGCGGAGAGATACGAGTCATCGGCGCCACGACGCTCAAGGAATTCCAAAAGCACATCGAGCACGACCCGGCGCTCACGCGCCGCTTCCAGCCCGTGTACGTCAACGAGCCCTCAGTCGAGGATGCGGTGGCAATTTTGCGCGGCTTGAAAGAACGCTACGAGCTCTACCACGGCGTGCATATTACCGACGACGCCATCGTAGCTGCCGTCCAACTCTCGAGTCGTTACATCACGGAGCGTTTTCTTCCCGACAAAGCAATCGACCTCATCGACGAGGCATCATCCGCACTCCGTCTCTCGTTAGAGAACAAGCCGCCTGCGCTTGAAGAAGCACATCGCAAGATTACGCGTCTTGAAATCGAACGAGAGGCGCTCAAAAAGGAATCGGAGGCGGCCGAAGGCAAGGAGCGCACACGCGTCAAATCCATTGAAAAAGAAGTCGCCGATCTGCGCGACGGCACCCGCGAGCTCGAAATGAAATGGAAGAATGAAAAAGAGACGCTTGCTGAGATAAAGAAGGCAAAAGGGGAGCTTGAGCAGGCACGAATTGATGCTGACGCCGCTGAGAATATTGCCGACCTCACGAAGACTGCCGAGATTCGCTACGGCCGTATTCCCGCTCTCGAGCGCGACATCGAGGCGGCCACAAAGCGCTTGAAGAAACTGCAGCAGACGCGCCGCGTGCTCAAGGAGGAAATTACCGAAGAAGATATCGCCGGCGTTGTCTCGCGGTGGACCGGTGTGCCTGTCTCTCGAATGCTCGAAGAAGAAGCGGAAAAGCTCTCCCGCATGGAAGAGGACCTCAAGAAGCGCATCGTCGGCCAAGACGAGGCCGTGCAAAAAGTGGCCGACGCCATCAAGCGCAGCCGCGCCGGGATTGCCGACCCCAACCGTCCGGTAGGCTCGTTCCTTTTTCTCGGCCCTACCGGTGTGGGAAAGACAGAACTCACGCGCGCGCTTGCGGAATTCCTCTTCAACAGCGAGAAGGCGCTCATTCGTGTGGATATGTCGGAGTACATGGAAAAGCACTCGGTATCAAAAATGATAGGTTCTCCGCCCGGCTATGTGGGCTACGACGAAGGCGGCGGGCTGACCGAGCTTGTGCGTCACCGCCCGTACTCCGTCATTCTCTTCGACGAGATAGAAAAGGCGCATCCGGAAGTATTCAATGTGTTGCTGCAGGTCTTGGACAACGGCCGCCTGACCGACGCCAAAGGTCGCGTGGTCAACTTCAAAAATTCGGTCATCATCATGACGAGCAACATCGGCTCCGAGCACATCGACCGGATGTCGGGACTCGGATTCGGCAGCGGGCTCTCGAAGAGCGAAGGGGAGCGCTACGACCAGGTGAAAGACAAGGTAATGGGTTCGCTCAAAGAATTCTTCCGCCCCGAATTCTTGAACCGTTTGGACGAGATTATTCTCTTCAATATTCTCTCGCACGCGGCCATCATCGACATTGTGAAAATGCAGGTGGAGATAGTGGCCGAGCGTCTGAAGGAGAAGCACATTTCACTTACTCTTTCCGCCGGTGCGCTCGAGCATCTCGCCAAAGAAGGCTACAACCCGCAGTACGGCGCGCGTCCGCTGAAGCGTCTCATTCAGACCAAGATTCTCACGCCCATCGCCAACATGATGGTTGCGCGCGGCGTGATGGAGGGCGGCTCCGTATCAGTAGACGTCAAAGACAACAGCGATATCGAGGGCGGCAAAGAATTCACCTTCGACGTCCGCAAAGGCCCGGAACGTGTCCGCGGCGCCCGCGCTCGCGCAGCTGCGAGAGTCTAGTCGCGATTACTTCGATTATAGAGTTCAACTGAACGATCCACTCCAGCGGAGCGATCGTTTGGAAGTGCGTCGATCCGGAACCACTTCGCCTCACTAATTTCTACGCCATCCACCTCTACATCGGTCGTCGAGACGGAGCCGAGAAAATATTTGACCGTATTTTCATAGTACTGCCAAACGTTCCGGTATTCGCCGATAAACGTCAGTGACTGTACGTGTAAGCCTGTTTCCTCGTGTACTTCGCGCGTTGCTCCCTCTTCGAACGACTCGTTCCGTTCGACTTTTCCGCCCGGCAACGTCCAGCGGCGGTGCGAGTAGTTAGGCCGAACAAGCAGCACTTTCTCACTGTTTTTTACTAACACCTTCGCGGTTCGTCGCGTTGGACGGAACAAGAAGGCATACACACGACGAGCTGGATTGCCGAAAAACCAAAAAAACTTGGTTGCAATGTACCGAGTCTGGAATCGAATGTTCACTGTGCGCCGGGCAGGACTTGCACCTGCGAAGGTCATAGACCGCGTGATCTACAGTCACGTGCGTTTGCTGCTCCGCCACCGACGCATTTCAACGCAATGTTCACTTGCGTTTATGTGATTCTATCAAATGTAGGACATCGCGCAAAAGTTTTTTATCGTTGTAGCGTATATGTAGAACGCCGTACCGCAATTTTCTTGCGCCTCGCTGCGGATCCTGTTTTACGTACGAATGTTTGAAAGCCGTCCGAGGAACACCCAGTTTAAGCGACCAAAATCTAACCAACGCTTTCAGATTCTGATCTGAATAGTGATATACCGAAAAATATAGGCGCGCTCGGTCTAGGACATACCTGTTGCGTAAAAAATGCCAAAACAGCAAAACCATGTCCGGGTCGCTGTTGGCAAAATCGATGCCAGAAGCGGTTTCTCTCTTGTAGCCTTCAGCCCAATAGAGCATCGTACCCATAAGTTCGAGTTCGCGATTTTTTGCTCGTTTTCGTATACTAAAAGAGGGGCTCCGTCGCTCGTATGCAAGATGATTCGCCTCTACAAAAGATCGACGTGGCACACCAAGTCTTCGAAGGACGTATGTAACGGCGTCTATAGACACGCCGAGTCGCGCCCCGACTTCACGCATCGCTAAACCGGATTCATAGAGTTGCTTTGTCCGTTGCCATCTTTGTTTGGGTATCGCTGGTGTTCGCATCACCGTTATATTCTACCTCGTTAGTCAGAGACAGTTATGCACATGAGAATTTGGTTTGACCATTTCTGTCTATTAACCCTCTGTTACAATATTCCTACATGCTCGGAGGCTACAGCACACGCTTCATAGCAATTTTGCTCCTCATTGTCGTGCTCACGCCGACCGCCATATATGCGCAGGGCGCACTCGGCAAGCCAATCGTCTCTTGCAATGGCGCAGTTGAGGGCAACGGCCTGCCGGCGTGCGGTATCTGTCACATAGCCAAAACTGCGCAAAACATCCTCAACTCCGGTATCTATATCGGCATCTTCCTCTCCGCGGTCTTTTTTGCGTACGCGGGCTGGCTGCACGTCACCGCGATGGGGGACGAGGGTAAGGTGAGCGGTGCGCACGATATTTTTACGCACGTCGGTATCGGGCTCGTGCTCATTCTCGCTGCCTGGCTGATTGTAGACACCATCATGAAAGTGATGATCAATTCGAGCGCGACCTTCGGGCCGTGGAATCAGGTCTGCGCACTTTTTGCGCAGCATTTTCTCGCGTAAACACTTAGTTGCGGGCGATGAGGGAATCGCCCGCGCCTCTCAGCTCGCCGTCGCTCACTTCGGGCTGGGCACCGCCTCACTGCCGCGCCTGCTGGCTCGGCATCGTTCCGGCGTTCGATTCCCTCACGCGTCGTGCTTGAGCACGACGCTATCGCTTCGCAAATTTCACTACGATCAATTTGCGGGCGATGAGGGAATCGAACCCCCGATAGCGGTTTTGGAGACCGCAGTTATACCATTTAACTAATCGCCCCACGGGTCGAAGTATAGCGCAAGCTCTATTTCTTTGCCTCCTTGTGCTTCGTTTGCGCCCTGCACCACTTGCAGTACTTTTTGAGTTCAATTTTGCGCTCAACGAGCTTGCGGTTCTTGCGCGACCAATAGTTGACGCGGCTGCACTTCGTGCAAGCGAGTTTTATCAGCTGATCTTGGGACATATTGCGCAGCACTATACGTGACGACAGCGATTTGCGCAACAGCAGGGTATTGCATGTATAATGTCCTTTTCCATGAAAATTAAAGCCGTACGTGCCAGGGAGGTACTTGATTCGAGGGGCAATCCGACCGTAGAGGCCGACGTGATTTTGCAGAACGGGGTGATTGGTCGCGCCATCGTGCCTTCGGGCGCATCAACCGGCTCGCACGAGGCGCACGAGCTTCGCGACGGAGACCTGCCTACCGGCCAGGCAGGCAAGAAACGCTACGGCGGAAAAGGTGTTTTGAGGGCCGTCGCCAACGTCGATGGCGAGATTGCAAAAGCAGTAGTCGGCAAGGATGCCTCAAAGCAGCGCGCAATAGACGATGCAATGATAGCGCTCGACGGCACCGAAAATAAATCTCGCCTCGGTGCCAACGCCATCCTCGCAGTTTCGCTGGCCACAGCAAAAGCTGCTGCAGCCGCTAAAGAAATGCCGCTTTTTGAATACGTAGCCGCTCTTTCCAAAAAACCGAAGAAGCCGTTACTGCCTCTGCCTCAGTGCAACGTCTTGAACGGCGGAGCACACACCAACTGGGAGTCCACCGACATTCAGGAGTTCATGCTAGCCCCTACCGGCGCCGTGTCCTTCCGTGAAGGCGTTCGCGCGCTCGCGGAAGTGTTCCAATCTCTCAAGAAAGTACTGCAGGCAAACGGGTATTTGACGTCCGTCGGCGATGAGGGTGGGTTTGCCCCGAAGGTTCCCGGCGGCAACGCGGAAGCGCTTGCGCTTGTGTCCGAGGCTATCGCAACGGCCGGGTATCGGCTCGGAGAAGATATAGTTCTTGCGCTCGACGTGGCCGCATCGGAGTTGTTTGAGAATGGAGCCTACGACCTTCCCTTGGAGAAGAAAAAAATGTCGGCAGAAGAAATGGTCGCGTGGTATGCGGAACTTGGTAAAAAGTATCCCATTTGCTCCATCGAAGACGGTTTGGCCGAGGATGATTGGGACGGCTGGAAGAAGCTGACCGCCAAACTCGGCAAAAGCACGCAGCTGGTTGGCGACGACCTTTTGGTCACCAACGTGAAATTCCTCGAACGCGGTATCAAGGAGAATGCTGCCAACGCCATCCTCATAAAGGTCAATCAAATCGGCTCGCTTTCTGAGACGGTGGATGCCGTCGATATGGCACAAGCGGCCGGCTGGGGAGTCGTGATGTCGCACCGCTCAGGAGAGACGGAAGACACTACCATTGCTCACCTCGCGGTCGGCCTCGCCACCGGTCAAATAAAAACCGGCTCCATGAGCCGCAGCGACCGCAACGCAAAATACAACGAACTTCTGCGCATTGAAGAGCAGCTCGGCAAAAAAGCGAAATTCGCCGGAAATATTTTCAAATAACCATGAAGATCTTCATGGTTCGACATGGGCAGACAGCTTCAAATGTTGCCAAGCGAATGATGGGGAATCGTATTGACGACCCGCTCAATGACGAGGGACGGCGTCAGGCGCAAGAACTCGCCGAGAACATTAAAGATATGCAATTTGATGTAATATTTTCTTCCCCCCTCAAGCGAGCACACCAAACTGCGGAAATTATTGCTAAGAACTGGAATATGCCCATTATGCAGAGGGATGAGCTGATGGAGCGGGATTTCGGCACCCTTACAGGCAAGACGTTTGCAGAGGGAGATGCACTCACGGGTGGACGAAGAAGCCGCGTCGAACCGTTGCCTGAGGACGAGGAGTACGAACGAGCATGGGGAAGAGAGACCTCTGAAAAGTTTCAGAAGAGACTGCGTCATTTTACCGACGAAATAAAAGAAAAGTACTCGGACAAGAAAGTACTTGTCGTCGCGCATAGCGGGGTCATCAAGATGGCACATTTTCTCTTTAAAGATTCCACGGTGGATCACGTAAAGAACGCCTCGATAGAAGAATTTGAAATATAATTATACGAACCATGGCATATTTGATACTTAGCCGTCACGGGACGTCCGAATGGAACAAGCTCGGCAAATGGACCGGCCTTACCGACGTCGATCTTGCGCCCGAGGGCGTCGATGAGGCGCGTCGCGCGGGCGAAGCCATCAAAGGTCTTGAAATCCATAAGGTTTTTACCTCAGCGTTGAAACGCGCACATCAGACCTTTGAGCAGATTAAAAAAGCAGCCGGCCAGGAACATCTTGTCGGAAATAAGCATCCGGCGCTCAACGAGCGCGATTACGGTCAATTTACCGGCAAGAACAAGTGGCAGGTGAAAGAGGAGGTTGGGGAACTGGAATTTCAGAATATCCGCCGCGGTTGGGATGCCGTCGTTCTCGGTGGGGAAAATCTAAAAGACGTACATGCCCGCGTTGTCCCGTATTATGAAGAGCACATACGCCCGCACCTTCTCGAAGGTCAGAACGTGCTTGTCGTGGCGCACGGAAATTCACTTCGTGCCCTCGTTAAGCATCTCGAAAACATCAGCGACAAAAGAATTGCCGACCTCGAAATAGGTTTTGCAGAGGTATATTGCTATGAAATTGATAAGGAGGGAAAAATCCTCGGCAAAGAGATACGCCACACCAATGTGTACAAAGGGATTTAAGCAAGAAATTTCAGCGTTGCTTGCTCGATGCTCTTCGCATTGCCCGGTTCAAACCAGCGAATATTCTTATTGCGCCTCCAATACGTCATTTGGCGCTTCGCATACTTGCAGATTGCGTTAGTCAGCTGAGATTTGAATTCACTCCCGGTTATCTTGTGTTGTAGAAGAAGGGCAAGGTACCGGTACTCCAAGCCAAGTTGCTCCATACGCGTATAGGATAGGCCATGTGCACGTAGACGCTTTGCTTCCGCGACTAGTCCGCTCTTGATTCGTGTGAGTAGGCGGTGAGTAATTTTTTGCTCAAGTTCCCGCGCGGGCGATTTCAAGCCTATCCACGCGGCGTCATACCAAGGACGGTCCTTGACGCAAGGAACTTTGCCGAGCTTGTCGATTATTTCAAGTGCACGGATAAGGCGTCGTTTGTTGTGATGGTCTACGTTTCGCGCACGCCGCGGGTCGTTTTTCTTCAGCAACAAGAGCAACTCTGGCGCGGTTTTTTTCTCGAGACGTGCACGGAGGCGCGGATTAATCCGGACATCGGGGAGTTCGACTCGGCCTACGAGTGCGTCGATATAAAAGCCCGTGCCGCCTGCAACAATGGGGAGTTTGCCGCGTTTCGCTACGTCTTCGATGACCGGGCGGGCGCGGTCGATAAAATCTTGAGCAGTAAAGACTTTCTTTGGGGAAGCGACATCCAAGAGATGGTGCCGTACGCCGCGCATTTCACGCTTCGTAATTTTCCCGGTGCCGATGTTGAGGCCGCGATAGACCTGGCGCGAATCGGCAGATATCACCTCGCCGTTGAATTTTCGGGCAAGTTCGACGGCAAGCCCGCTCTTGCCGGAGGAGGTCGGACCCACGATAACTACGATTTTTTGTTTTCGCTCCATAGCTGGCGTATTATAGACGTGTTGCCGGGATGGCGGAATTGGCAGACGCAAACGACTCAAGATCGTTCGGGCTTCGGCTCGTGAGGGTTCAAGTCCCTCTCCCGGCACAGTGATATAATCTCTCATATGTCCGGCTATTACGGTGATTCAATATTTTGGGTAGAGCTGGATCGCATCAAGCCAAACCCGTTCCAGCCGCGCAAAGTCTTCGATGAAGCGGCGCTTATTTCGCTTGCCGAATCCATCCGCAGCTACGGAGTCTTGCAGCCGCTCACAGTCACGCGCAAGGAAATAGAGTTGCCGGAAAAGGGGATTGCTGTTGAGTACGAACTCATTGCGGGAGAGCGACGCCTTCGCGCTGCCAAGCTTGCAGGCATCGCGCAGGTGCCTGTGGTTATCCGCAACTCCGAGGATTCTGACCGAATGAAGCTTGAGCTCGCCATCATTGAAAATCTGCAGCGCGAAGATTTAAATGCGATAGACCGCGCGAAAGCATTTCAGCAGCTCTACACTGAATTCGGACTGAAGCATGTCGAGATAGCCAAGCGTGTCGGCAAAAGCCGCGAGTACGTGTCCAATACACTGCGCATGCTCACGCTGCCTGAAGAAATGCAGGCGGCAGTGACCGCCGGAGAGATAAGTGAAGGTCACACACGCCCGCTTTTGATGCTCATTGATAGACCGGCCGAGCAAAAGACTCTATTTATGGAGATTGTTGCCCGCAAGCTCAACGTCCGAGACGCCGAGCAGCTCGCGCGCCGCGTGGCAACCGAGCGCGCGCGGAAGCCCGACCTCACGCCGGAGCTGCTCCTTCTTGAGCGTGAGCTAACAGAAAAGCTCGGCACACGCGTCCGCATCGAAAAAAAGGATCAGGGAGGGAAAGTACTCATCGATTTCTTCTCGGTCGACGACCTCGCTCACATCCGGGAAGTGTTTTCAAAGTCGCCGTTGATTGTTCAATCGAAAGAAATACCCGCGGTTGAGCCCGCTGTTGAAGCCGAAGCGACCGTGGAAATTGCGGCACAGGCTCCCGCCCCGGTGGCACAAGAAATTGAAGCAACCGCGCAGGACGACCTGTACTCGATAAAAAATTTCTCGGTCTAGAGCTATTTTTTCTGCTGCGCAGTAAGCGCTGCGCGGATGTGCTTTTTGGCCATACTCGTCTTCGCGATATCGTGCCACTTGCGGGAAGGCCTTGCGGAGGGCTTCGTGATTACTTCCACGACGTCACCGTTACGCAGGCCACTATCGAGTGAGACCATTTTTCCGTTGACACGCGCGCCTGACATTTTATTGCCGAGGTCGGAGTGTACTGCGTAGGCAAAATCGATAGGAGTGGCGTTGATAGGCAAATCGATGACGTCTCCTTTGGGTGTGAATACGAATACGCGGTGACTGAAGAAGTCGCTGCGAAGAGTGTCGAGGTATTGCTCCGAGGCTCCGCCCTCTCGTGGCTCATGCGCGAGTTCTTTTATCCAGCCCGGCACACTTCCCGGTGTGCGCGCCGGTTCCTCCGTTTTTCCGACGGTGCGGCGCCAGCTCGGAAAAAATTGCCGCATCCACTCAAGTCCGCCCCGCGTGCCTTGGCCCGTGCCACTCTGCACTTCTTTGTACGTGAGATGCGAGGCGATACCGAACTGTGCCTCGCGATGTTGTGACTCGGTGCGCAGCTGCATTTCGAGCGCTCCGCCGTCGCCGGTGTATACGGTGGTATGGATTGATTGGTAACCGTTGGGCTTCGGAAAGGCGATATAGTCCTTTATTTTTCCCGGCACCGGGCGCCAATGTGCGTGGATAATGCCGAGCGCGCTGTAACAATCGGCGACCGACGGGAAAATAACGCGCAGTGCGAGAATGTCGTACACTTTATCGAGATCCCAATTCTTGCGCTCCAATTTTCGAAAGAGACTATAGATGCCCTTGATGCGCGCTTCCGTGCGGAAGACACGCAGGCCGGCTTCCGCAAGTTCGCGCTTTAAATCCTTCTCAACCTTTTCCAAGCGCTTCTCGCTTTCGCTTCCGCGTTCGCGCAAAAGTTCCTTCGTCTTTTTAAATTCTTCCGGATGCGCAAACGGAAACGCCGCGTCCTCGAGTTCTTGTTTGGCAAGGCTCATACCGAGGCGGTCGGCGATAGGCGCGTATATTTCTAGCGTCTCGAGTGCGATGCGCGTGCGCTTCTCGGGCCGCGGCACTGCAGAGAGTGTGCGTGCGTTGTGCAGACGGTCCATCAGCTTGATGATGAGGACACGGATGTCCTTGGCGGTCGCGGCGAAGAGCTTGCGAAGCGATTCGGTGTGGCGTTCGAGGCCGCGGTAGCGAAGTGTACCGAGCTTCGTCACTCCCTCGACGAGCGTCAGCACTTCTTTACCGAATTGTTCCTCCATTATTTGCGGCTTCACACCGGCGTCTTCGATGGTGTCGTGCAAAAGACCGGCGGCGATAGTCGCGGCGTCCATTCCGGCGGTCGCCAGGGAATAACCGACTTCGGCCGGATGCAGGAAGTAGGGGTCGCCGGAGAATCGTTTCTGGTCTTTGTGCGCCTCTTTTGAAAATTCGTATGCTTTCTTTACGAGCTCGACGTCCCTTGCATCCTTGCTCACCATTGCGCCGAGAATTGTTGCGACCTCGCAGATTTTGACATTCTCCATATCACCGATAATACTGCCACGCATCCTCTAAGCAAAGGAAGGAGAGAGCGATGGCGCAGCAGCCGTCAAAGCAGGTCTTTGTCCCCACGATAGGGGATGGCCAAGTGGCAGAATGTCGCAGATGCGGTAAGGAGATTAAACAGCTTGATGCCAAATGCCCGAACTGCAAGAGTTGGGCGGTTATCAGGGTGACACAAAGCAATGGTACCGCCGTTCTCGTCCGCAACGACGACGGCAGTGCATACCCGTAAGAGGTCTCCCAAGCGAAATCTCAACCCGGCGAAGTGCGGCGGCTCCCGACGGAGCCGCCGCAATCATTTATTTCTTTGCGAGTTTGTGCGGGTGATGATTCGGACACGTTTTGTTTGAGCACCTTTCCGGTATTGTCTTGGTACCTTCCATCATGAGAGAACTACACATCTCACAAATGCGTCCCGTTGGCTTCGCTTTAATTGCATTTTTACAGTCTGGGTAGTTGGAGCAAGAATAGAAGAATCCGAATTTGCCGCGGCGCTGCACCATTTCGCCTGTTTTGCAGACGGGGCAGGCCACACCCGTTTTTGCTTTCTCGGCTTCCGCCGGGTCTTGCTTCACGAATTTACATTTGGGGTAATTCGCGCAAGCGATGAAGCGACCGAACCGTCCTTCGCGCTCGATGAGTTTGCCGTCTTTGCACTGCGGGCACGGTTCGCCGAGTTCTTTGGGCGGAGCGATTTCGCTGCCGTCCTCGCGTCGCGCACCGAGACATTCCGGGAATTTTGCGCAGCTCATGAAGCGTCCGGTCTTGGAGAGTTTGTACACCATAGGGCCGCCGCACTGTGGGCAGGGGAATTCTTTGGGCGCGTCGCCCATGTTGGTGATTTTATCGATCTTATTTTTACTCTTCACGGCCTTGGTAAAGGGGCCATAGAAATCTTTGAGCGTTTTTTCATACTCACGCTTACCCTCGGCTATCTGGTCGAGCTCATCTTCCATTTCAGCGGTGAAGGTGTCGCTGATGTATTCCTTAAAGTGTTCTTCTATAAAAGAAGAAACGACGTCGCCTGTGTGCGTGGGCACGAGCGTGCGGCCCTGCTTCTCCACATACATACGCGTCTCGAGCGTCCGGATGATGCTCGCGTAGGTGGAAGGGCGGCCGATGCCGCGTTTTTCGAGTTCTTTCACGAGCCCCGCCTCCGAGTAACGACTCGGCGGCTGCGTCTCTTTGGCTTCAGAGTGTGCCTCGATCAGTGTGAGCGGGTCACTCGCAGCGACTTTCGGCAACTCCACGTCTTCGCCTCGCGCCTCGGGGTCGGCGGCGAGCCAGCCGTCAAAAATCACACGTGAGCCGTTGGCGGAGAAATCCGGAATTGAGTCGCCGCCGATATTGGCGATGAGCTTGGTGCGCATCGTCTTTGCGTCCGCCATTTGAGAGGCGAGGGCGCGGGCGCGGATGAGTGCATACAATTTTTTCTGTTCCTCGTTGTGGCCGAGACTTCGTTTCGAAGGGTCGGTAGGGCGCACGGCTTCGTGCGCTTCCTGTGCTGATTTGCTTTTTGTTTTATACACACGCGCTTCCACATACTTTTCACCAAATTCACTGCGAGCAACGGCCACCAGCGCGTCCTGTGCGTCCTTGCCGAGGTTCATCGAGTCGGTACGCATGTAGGTAATGAATCCGGACTCATACAGCTTTTGTGCGATACCCATCGTGCGCGAGGGTGAGAGGCCGAGACGCGTCGAAGCTACCTGCTGGAGCGTCGAGGTGGTGAAAGGGCCTTTCGGACTGCGTGCCTGCTCGGATTCTTCCACAGACTTAACGCTCCACGAACCCTCCTGCGCGGCTTTTAGAACGCGCGCCGCTTCTTGCTCGGTCTTCGGCTCCTCGGCACAGACCACGGTAAATTTCTCTTCCTTTTTCGTTTTTACATCGGCGCTTATCACCCAGAACGGCTCGGGCACGAATGCGCGTATTTCGCGCTCGCGTTCCATTAGTATGCGAAGCGCGGGGGATTGCACGCGCCCGGCGGAGAGGCCGTAGCGCACCTTTTTCCAGATGAGACCGGAGAGGTCGTAGCCGAAGAGGCGGTCGAGCACACGGCGAGCCTCCTGCGCCTTCACAAGCTGCTGGTCTATGAGGCGCGGGTGAGCGAGAGCCTCCTGCACCGCTTTTTCAGTGATCTCATGGAAGGCGATGCGTTTGGGCTTCTTGAGCCCAATAGTCTCCGCCAGATGCCAGGCAATCGCCTCGCCCTCGCGGTCGGGGTCGGTCGCGAGTATGACCTCGTCAGCCTTTTCGGCTTCTTCGTGGAGCCCGTCGATTATCTTCTGTTTTTCTTTCACTATCTGGTAGCGCGGGATAAAGCCACCCTCTACGTCGACGGCGTCTTTGTTGCTCTTGGGGAGGTCGCGAATGTGTCCGACCGATGCGCGCACGGTAAAATCCTTACCGAGATATTTTTCGATGGTTTTTGCTTTCGCGGGTGATTCAACGATTACAAGCTTCATATAGTGGAACGCGACGCGTTCGAGGCGTAGTGATACTCCAGAAGCCTACCACACGTCAAGCGTCGCCGTTCAATTGCAAACGAATTTCAAAAAAACATTCCGGCCGCTGAGGCGGCCGGAATGCAGCAGACATGCGCGACCTTCAGCTGGCCCGTTCTGACAGCGGAAGAGTGAGATTGTTCCGATGGCAGAACGCAATGATCGAGCATCGCGTTGCTCTGCGGAACAAGATCTTCGCAATGCGGGAAGCCGACCAATTACGGTACTTCTTCGCATTGCACACCTGACGCATACGGGTAAGCCTGCGCCCAAACGAAGTGGCCTTCCAGTTCAAGGTTGGCATCGAGAGTCCCCTTTGTGGGTGACGTAGGTACGCGGTGAGAACACGCGGATAACGCAACTCGACTTGTTATATATCACAATCGCGACACGGTGTCAGCTTCAGCGCACGCGAACGACACCAAGTTCTTCGGTGATAAGTCCCTTTATTTCCATCGTGCTCAGCAGCACGTTTGCTTCCGATATCGGCATCTCCAGAGCCTCGAGAAGGTCATTGCGTGAAAGGGGCGAGCGGATTATCTCGATGACGCGGATCTCGTCTTCAGAGAGGTCGGCGCGGAGCGATGTGAGATTTTCGCTCGCGTCTCGCTTCTGAATTCCAAGCGCAACGAGAACGTCATCCGCACTCGTGATGGCGGTAGCGCCGAGGCGAAGAAATTGATGCGTGCCCTTGCTCTCCTCGCTGAATATCGAGCCGGGCACGACAAGTAAATCGCGGTTGTATTCCACCGTGAGCCGCGCCGTGATGAGACTACCCGAGAGCTCTTTGGCCTCCACTATCAGAGTGGCGCGGCACATGCCGGCCATTACGCGATTGCGTTTGGGGAAGGTCCAATCAGCCGCACGGGTGTCGGGTTCTTCTTCCGAAACGAGCGCACCACCCGCCTTTAGTATTTCCCGAGCGAGATTCACATGCGCCCGCGGGTAGAGTGTCTCCCAACCTAATCCCGAGCCCGGGACGGCCACTGTCTCGAGATTATTTTCAAGCGCTGCCTTGTGCGCCGCAGCATCAGCCCCATAGGCCAATCCCGACACGATAACTATCGGGTAGCCTCGCAATCCTTCTATTAGATGCTTTACGACCGCGTTGCCGTAGGGTGTGAGCGCCCGACTTCCTACCACCGCAAGCCACTGTTTGTCATAGCTCGGCATTTGTCCGCGGACATAGAGTTTCTTCGGGGCGTCCGGTATTTGCCGCAGCAATGGAGAAAATTCCGAGGGAGAGAGTTGTTTGAGCCCATCGTCCATATAATGGTATTATCATAACGCAGAGTCGGTAGTTGATAGTGCGTAGTGCGTAGAAAATCAGCATCTTTTCCACTACGAACTACGTACTACCGGTCTACGCACTAATTCGTATGCTTGATATTAAGTTCATCCGAGAGAATAAGGACATTGTGGTCGCGGGCGCAAAAAAGAAGCACATCAAAGTCGACATCGACAAGCTGCTCGCCCTCGACGACAAGCGCAAAGAATTGCAACTGAAAATCGACGAAAAGCGCGCCGAGCAAAATCTGGCATCTGATGCTATCACCAAAGCCACCGCCGAAGAGCGACAAGCTCTCATCGCGAAAATGACTGACGTAAAGAAGGCACTGCAGCTGGAGGAGGAGTTGCTGCAGGAAGTTCTTAAGGAATGGCGTGCCCTGATGGTCACGGTGCCCAACGTTCCTGATATGTCGGTCCCGGAAGGTGAGTCGGATGCAGACAATAAAGAAGTCCGCGCTTGGGGCGAGATACCGACATTTGATTTTGAGCCAAAGAGTCACTCGGAGCTTCTTTTGATGCACGACATGGCCGACTACGAACGCGGTGCGAAGGTCGCTGGCTTCCGCGGATATTTTTTGAAAGGCGACGGCGCGAGGCTCGTGTGGGCGCTTGAGCGTTTTGTGCAAGACCGTTTCGCTGCTAAAGATTTTACGCCGATGATAGTGCCGTCGATGGTGCGCCGTGAGCCGTTCGTCGGCACCGGCTATTTGCCGCAGAGCGAAGAAGATCTCTACAAAACACAAGACGGGGAATATCTCGCAGGCACCGCGGAGGTGGCGACGATGGGTTATTACATGGAAGAGATTTTGGACAAGAAAGACCTGCCGCTGAAATTCCTTGCCTTTTCTCCATGCTTTCGCCGCGAAGCCGGGAGTCACGGCAAAGACACAAAAGGCATTTTCCGTATTCACGAATTCCAAAAGTATGAGCAAGTCGTGCTTTGTGAAGCCAATCACCAAGCTTCGGTGGAATTTCACGAGGAATTGACTCTCAACGCCGAGCATCTTTTGCAGGAGTTAAAACTTCCGTATCACGTCGTCATCAATTGCGGCGGGGATCTGGGTTTAGGTCAGGTAAAAAAATACGACATCGAAGCGTGGATGCCGAGCGAGAAGAAGTATCGCGAGACGCACTCGTCTTCATATTTCCACGATTTTCAAACGCGTCGGCTCAACATCCGCTACCGCGACGCCGAAGGGACGCTTCGCTACGTCCACTCGCTCAACAACACCGCGCTTGCGACACCGCGCATCCTCTGCCAGATAGTTGAGAACAATCAACAAGCGGACGGTTCGATCTCAATTCCGGAGGCGCTCCGGACCTATATGGGTACAGATGTCATCACGAGGAGTAGTTGACCTACGTAACAAAAAATCGAGCGGCTTTCTCTCGTTGCCGCTTCCGCCCGCGCACAATCCGCGCTCGGGAAAAAAAGTGCGTCTGCGCACGCGGAGACTTCGCACACGCGTACTCATCGGACTCGCAATCGCGGTTGCAATCGGCGGCATCGGCTACGGCGTGTCGCTGGTCTCATATTTGCCGCAATTCAATGTGCAGACCGTCAGTATCGTCGGTGCGAATTCACTTTCACCTGCGCTGGTCGAGCGGTATGCCGACACGATTCTCTACGACGGTACATTTTCTCCGCTTTCTCGCGACAACATTTTTCTCTACCCACGCGCGCTGCTCGAACGCGACATTGTCTCGTTTTTCCCGCGCGTGAAGTCCGCCAAGGTTGCGCGCGAATCGCTCTTGGCTACGGCAGTCGTCGTCACCATCGAGGAGCGTAAGCCCTATGCCGCGTGGTGCCTGCCTACCGGTCAGGCAGGCGGAGCGTCGGGCGATTGTTATCTCATGGACAGCACAGGTTTTATCTTTGCTCGAGCGGCCACCTCCACACCGGGCATCACCAGCACCTATCGTTTCAGCGGTGGCATAATCGGTAACCCGACGGGCCAAACATATCTTTCCGGTCACCTTGCAGGCATCGAAGCGCTGCTCGACCGGCTGGGGCAGACCGGGTACGAACCGGAGCTGGTACGCGCAGTTTCCGAACAGGATTTCGTCATTTCGCTCGGACGCGGGTACGATCTCAAGGCTTCCTTCGGGGTCACCGCCGATTCGCTGCTCCGCAATCTCCAGCTCGTTCTCGGCTCCGATGCACTTCGCGGCACGGCCGACCGGCTTGAGTACATTGACCTCCGCTTCGGCAACCGGGTGTACTACAAATTGAAAGGTGAAGAACAGGCAACCACGGTCCCCCAATCGTAAGACCTCGTATGGTATCGTGCTCTGGATGAAAAACTTTTGGGCAACACTTCCCAGGCCCTTTTTTGCGCTGGCGCCTCTTGAAGACGTGACCGATGCGGCTTTTCGACGACTTATTGCCGGGCACGGTAAGCCGGATGTGATGTACACGGAGTTCACTTCGGCCGACGGGATTGTGCTCGCCAATGACGAGGGAAAAATGAAATTGCTGCGGAAATTTTTATATTCCGAAATCGAACGGCCGATAGTGGCGCAGATATTTAGCTCGGTGCCGGAGCATATCGAAAAGGTCTCAGCACTCATTGCGGAAATGGGGTTCGACGGCGTGGACATCAACATGGGCTGCCCCGACCGCTCCGTGGAGAAAAGCGGATGCGGCGCGGCACTTATCAAAACCCCTGCGCTCGCGCGAGAGCTTATCCGGGCGGCCAAGCGAGGCGCACCAAATTTGCCCGTGTCACTCAAGACTCGTCTCGGGTACAACACCGATGAATTGGAGACATGGCTACCGGAGCTGCTTGCTGAAGAGCCTGCGGCAATCGCCATCCACGCACGCACACGCAAGGAAATGTCGGAGGTGCCGGCACGATGGGAGCGCATCGCGCGAGCAGTCGAAATCCGCAACGAACTAAAGTCGTCGACTCTGATACTAGGCAACGGCGACGTGAAGGACATCACCGATGCGCGTGCGAAGGCAGCCGCCACAAATTGCGACGGCGTCATGCTCGGCCGAACCATTTTCGGTAACCCTTGGCTGTTTGCTAACTTGCGCAACTTAGCAAGCAGTTCGGCTCCCACTCCGAAGCAACGAATCGAAGTACTGCTCGAGCACCTCGCACTGTTCGACGAACTTCTGTCCGACGTCACCAATTACGCCGTGATGAAAAAGCATTTCAAAGCCTACATTTCCGGCTGGGATAATGCCAAGGAATTGCGCGTGCGATTGATGGAAACGGAAAACAGCAATCACGCTCGCACTATTCTCGGAGAGCAGTTAGGGTCGTTGAGTATTTCCTGAAGGGGGGTACTCTTGAACTCAGCCGCTCTTTGACTGTTCCAGAGAGCATGCAGCAACCCTCATGCGGGAGTTTCCTATGGGCAGAGAACGCCTTGAAGAGTTCTTGAGATTCGCAGACCGTTGCCGCCTTAAGGAAGGCGGGTCACCCCTTTACAGCCGGCCTGTTGCCCAAGTGAGGCAATCGGCGCGGTCGTCGACGTCCCACCGACGTGAACCGTCCCCGGCGCCTGCTCCCCAGCCGCCTAAGTTGATTCAGGACCATCAACGGCCAATCCTTGAAGTAATCGCGGAGGAGGCAAAAAACCGCCCCCCGCATCCTGGCCGCCGCCCTGTCAACCCGGAGCGTTTGGCAGCCATCCAAGAAAGGATCCGACTTGCTCGCAAGCTTGGTGCCAAGGACGTCGACAAGATTGTCGAAGAGTCAAAGGGCGAAATTGAAAGACATGCGGCCGTAGAGCTGCGAGAGCTTCACTCCCTCCCTGAGTCGGTCAAGACGCTGATTGAGCGTGGCGACATCCCGCTCATCGTCGCCTACGCACTCTCGTACCTGCCCAGTGAGTTGCGGGCACTTCTCGCAGACGCCTATGTGGCTCGTGTGATATCGCATCACGATCTGCGGCATCGAACGATGCACACAGGTCGGATAGCGTATCTCCGAGCATGCCTCGTGGGCAGTAAGTTCAAGTGGCCTGCTGGGCTCAGGGACCTGTCAGTCAAGGATACAGGACCTTGAATGCTCCTTCCCGCCGGCGGTGCGCGATGCGTTCCGCCGGCCGGCTTTTTTTGGGTATACTGTCGAGATGAAAGAAACGCGGCATGCGACGCTGTATCGTACTTATCGTCCCTCGAATTTCGAAGAGGTGCGCGGGCAACCGCAGGTGACTGACACGCTTGAGAAAGCTATCAAGAATAAAAAAGTAGCGCACGCGTATCTTTTTGCCGGGAGCCGAGGTACGGGGAAGACGTCGGTGGCGCGCATTCTCGCGAAAGAACTTGGCGTCTCTGACAAAGATCTCTATGAAATAGATGCAGCCTCGAACCGCGGTATCGACGATATCCGCGAGCTGCGCGAGGGCGTGTATGCGATGCCCTTCGAGTCGGACTACAAGTTTTACATCATCGACGAAGCACACATGCTCACCAAGGAGGCATGGAACGCTTTTCTAAAAACCCTTGAAGAGCCGCCAGCGCATGCCATTTTTGTACTGGCAACAACCGATCGCGATAGGGTACCTGAGACCATCCAATCGCGCTGCGAGATATATACCTTCAAACAGCCGACGCGCGAGGTGTTGGCGGGGAGCGTAACGGATGTCGCCAAAAAGGAAGGCTATACGCTCGAGCGCTCAGCCGCAGAGCTCGTCGCACTTTTGGCAGAAGGCTCATTCCGCGACGCGCTTTCAATTCTGCAGAAGGTACTTGCAGTTTCGAAAGACAAAAAGGTGGATGTGGCGGAAGTGGAAGCCGTTTCGGGCGCACCGCGTGGGGAACTTATTCGTCAACTCCTGACTGCGCTCGCAAAAAAGGACGCCGCATCGGCGCTCAAAATAATTTCTTCGGCCGTCTCGGAGAATATGGATGCCCGCGTGCTCACCAAACTCCTCATCCATCGGCTACGAGTCATTTTATTGATGCGCTATGCACCCGACCTTGCCGAGCACTTTTCCAAGGAGCTGACGGAGTCTGACCTCGCGCTCGCGAAAGACCTCTCAAAAGAGCCGGGAGTAAATTCTGACTCTCTCCGTGCACTCCTCGAAGCCTACGCCAAAATGGCCTACGCCGCCGTCCCGCACTTGCCGCTG
>CALRIB010000004.1 GCA_943359705.1 Candidatus Nomurabacteria bacterium
TGATGCACGAGGACGTAGTCGCAAATCCAAAAGAAAAATTATCCGTCGACCTCGAAGCACAGACAGTGACTTGGAAAGGCAAAGCGCACCCGTTCGACATCAATCCGTTCGTCAAAAAGTGCCTGCTCGAAGGCCTCGACGACATCGGGTATACCCTCTCCTTCGACACCGACATCGCGAAGTTCGAACAAATAGGAGTATGACCCAACACACTTACGGAAAATATGCAGTTCATCAGTGGTCTGACGTTTATGTCGGAAATTATTCGATATGGTCAAGCAGACCTATAGTGTGATGGGTATGAAAAACTCTCACAAAAGATATCGCGCTTTCCCACCCGTCGCTCTCAAAGACCGCACGTGGCCGGACAAAGCTATTTCCGCCGCGCCCCGTTGGTGCTCGGTAGACCTCCGCGACGGCAACCAAGCACTCGTGACCCCGATGACGCTTGAGCAGAAGCTCAAGATGTTCCAGCTGCTCATCGACGTGGGATTCAAAGAGATCGAAGTGGGCTTCCCTTCCGCCGCAGCGGTGGAGTTTGATTTTGTGCGCCATCTCATTGAGAACAAGCTCATCCCCGACGATGTGACCATCCAGGTGCTGACCCAAGCCCGTGAACACTTAATAGAGGCGACATGCAAGTCGCTCGTCGGCGCCAAGCGCGCGCTCATCCACGTGTACAACTCCACATCGGAATTGCAGCGTCGTGTTGTCTTCCGCATGGACCGCGACGAGGTGCGCGGCATTGCCGTGCAAGGCACACGATGGGCCAAAGAGTACGCGAAAAAATATCTGAACGACACCGAGGTCCGCTACGAGTACTCGCCCGAGAGCTTTATGGGCACCGAGCTCGATTTTGCGGTGGAAGTATGTGACGCCGTCGTCGCTGAATGGGATCCGAAAAAGGGCGAGAAAGTAATCATCAACTTGCCCACGACCGTGGAGAGCGCAACGCCCAATATATTCGCCGACCAAATAGAGTGGTTTGTTCGCAATTTCAAATCACGCGACAAGGCCGTCATTAGTGTGCACTGTCACAACGACCGCGGCACCGGCGTCGCTTCGACCGAACTTGCCGTCATGGCGGGAGCCGAGCGCGTCGAGGGCACGCTCTTCGGCAACGGCGAGCGCACCGGCAACGTCGACATCGTCACGCTCGCGCTCAATATGCAGACGCAGGGGGTCGACTCCGAGCTCGACCTCGGCGACATCGACCGCATCATCGAAACCTACCAAGACTGCACCGGCATGACGGTACATCCGCGCCATCCGTACGCAGGAGAACTGGTCTTTACGGCATTCTCCGGCTCCCACCAAGACGCCATCAATAAGGGCTTCCAGGCCATGGAAACTTCCAAGAGCGAGTCGTGGGAAGTCCCCTACATTCCTATCGACCCGAAGGACGTCGGCCGCTCCTATGAGGCGGTGGTGCGTATCAACAGCCAATCCGGGAAGGGCGGCGTCGCCCATATTCTGCGTAGCGAATTCGGATACAACACTCCGAAGGCGATGCACCCGGAACTCGGCAAAATGATACAGAAAATTTCCGACACGACCGGCAAAGAAGTCTTACCCGCAACGATTAACGAAGCGTTCGCGAAGGAGTACATCAATATCGAAGCGCCCATCGCACTCGGCGACTTTCACATCCAAGATTCGAGTAAGGGCAAGAATGCGACCGCGATAACAGCGAGCATTAGTATCGGCGGCAAAGAGCAGGAAATCAGCGGCGAGGGCAACGGCCCCATCGACGCATTCAGCAAAGCCTTGAAGGGAGCGGACGTAAACGACTACACCTTCCTCTCGTACGAAGAGCACGCGCTCGGCTCGGGCGAGGATGCCAAAGCGGTCACCTATATTGAGATCGCCGACAAGAGTGGCGCAAAATTCTGGGGCGTCGGCATCGACCCCAACATCGTCGGGGCGTCGCTCCGTGCCCTCCTCAGCGCGCTCAATAGGCGTAGAGCTGCCGTGCGACAATAAGTGTATGAAAGGCAGCATTGCAGTCATAGCCGGCGACGGAATAGGACCGGAGATAATGAAATCTGCGGTAGCCGTTTTGGATGTGGTCAACAAAAAGTTCGGACACGAATTTGCAACGACAGAAGCGCTTGCGAGTTCTGCCGCGTACGACAAATATGGCGTCCATCTGCCGCCCGAGACTATTGCCACCTGCGAAAAGAGCGACGCCATTCTCTTCGGCGCCGTCGGCGGTCCGGTGAACGACCAAGAGAGTCCTCGCTGGAAGGATGCCGAGAAAAATGTCATCCTAGGACTCCGAAAACACTTCGACCTCTTTGCGAATCTTCGACCCCTCAAGGTATGGCCTGGCACTGAAGTCTTCAGCACACTCCGCCCCGAATTTATTACCGGCATGGACGTACTTATCGTGCGCGAACTCGTATCGGGCATCTACTTTGGTGCGCGAGAGCGCTTTGAGCAGAACGGTAAGCCCGCTGCACGCGACACAAGCGTGTATGCATGGGACGAGATTGAGCGCGCCCTGCGTGTCGGCTTTGAGGCAGCCATGATGCGCAAGAAAAGACTCACCGTTGTCGACAAGGCCAATGTCTTGGAGACATCGCGCTTGTGGCGCGAAGTCGCACGTGAAGTGGCGAAAGACTTCCCTGAAGTGCAGATGGAATTTATGTTCGTCGACAACGCGGCAATGCAGCTCGCCCGCGCTCCGCTCGCCTTCGACGTGATAGTTACCGAAAATATGTTCGGCGATATCTTGAGCGACCTCGGCGGCGCGATTGTCGGCTCGCTTGGTCTCCTCCCCTCTGCAAGCTTAAACGGCAAGAAATTTGGCTTATATGAGCCTTCGCACGGCTCCGCACCCGACATTGCCGGCAAAGGTGTGGCCAACCCGACAGCGCAGATACTTTCTCTGGCGCTCCTCTTGCGCTACACCTACGGACTCGAAAAAGAAGCAGCTGCGATAGAGTCCGCCATACAAAGCGCGTGGAAAGCCGGTGAGAAGACGAGGGACTTGGGCGGAACGCTCTCGACCGAGGAATTTACGACCGCAGTCGTGAAGTGCCTCGCATAGCGTATGAAAAAATTTCCCGCCTCCATGCAGCACATCGTTATGCCGTTTTTCTTGAGCCTTATGATGAGCGGCATTGTTTCTGCAGTCGCAACGATACGAGCACTTGGCTTTGAAGCGATGGTGACTGTGTGGCCACTTTCGTGGCTCACCTCATGGATAGTCGCATTTCCGGCCGTGCTCCTCGTGTTACCCGTCGCAAGGCGCCTCACTGCTCTTGTCGTAGAGCGACAGTAACGGCATAATCAATGTATGGAAGCAACAAAATATATTTGGATGAGTGGAAAGTTGGTCCCGTGGGCCGATGCAAAAGTGCACGTACTCACGCACTCGCTCCACTACGGTACCGCGGCCTTCGAAGGGATTCGCATGTACGAGACCGCAAAAGGTCCGGCCATTTTTCACCTGAAGAAGCACATGGAGCGCCTTATTTTCTCCGCAGAAAGCCTGGATATGAAATTGCCTTGGTCGCTCGACCAGCTCTGCGATGCTGCAGTCGAACTCGTACGAGAGAACGGCCTCAAATCCTGCTACATCCGCCCTATCGCCTTCTACGGCTTTGGCGAAGTGCGCGTGCTCCCTACCAACTGCCCCGTCGAAGTGACGATGGCCGCTTGGCCGTGGGGTGCCTACTTGGGCGACGACCCTGCACGCGTCATCATCGTAAAGACGCAGCGCGTGCATCCGGAAACCACCGTGCCCGGCGCCAAACTCTCCGGCAACTACATCAATTCCATGCTCTCTGTACGCGAGGCGGTAAAGGGCGGCTACGACGAGGGTATGCAGCTCGACGCAGCAGGCAACATCGCCGAGGGCTCGGGTGAGAATTTCTTTATCGTCAACGGCAAGACCATCGCCACCCCCGCGCTCGGCTCAATCCTGCCGGGCATCACACGCGCGTCCGTAATGCAGCTCGCGACCGACCTCGGCTACAAAGTGGAAGAGCGCGCCATCAAACCCGAAGAAGCCTTCAGCGCCGACGAGTGCTTCTTTACCGGCACCGCCGCAGAGGTCACTCCAATAGCCTCCATCAACGACAAACCGATGAAATCTTCCCCCGGCCCGGTCACCAAACAAATCCGCGAAGAATTTTTGAAGATAGTGAAAGGAGAAAATCCGAAGTACTCAGAGTGGCTCACCTACGTAAAATAAAACGTTGGGTCCGCTTGGCGTACCCAACGCCGGCGGACCCGTAACTTGCGCGCTCACGCCTACTTGGACTTCGCAGCGATAGCGTCGGTGAGGCGGTTAATCGCTTCGGCGAGCGCGCAATTAGCGAGCGCATTGGCCGCAAGTCGATCCAAGTGCTGCTGACGCTGCATCGCAGTCATGTTGCCACCCTCGTAAGCGGTCTGCGCCAATTTGGTCGCCTTATTGATCATTCCCTGAGACATCGCTGAGCTCCATGTCGGCTGTCGGCTTCAGTGCCAAAGCAGCGTGGGAGAATGAATAACACGAACCACGGGCCGCGTCAATCAATAAGAATACGAGATCTTTTTTATCTGCGGCAGGCGCTCGCGGATCATTTGGTCTACGCCGGCACCGAAATGGAGGCCGGCGGCATCGCAGCCGACGCAGTTGCCGACCAGGCGCAAAATCACCTCGTCTTCTTCCACAGCCACTAGCTCCGCTCCCCCACCGTGCGACTGGAAGAGCGGCTCGAATTGCTTCAAGACATCCTCTACGGTAGCGATGATTTTCTCCGTCTTCTTGTTCATTTGTTTACTATATCAAATTGAGACAAAGTCCACATATACCCCTTGCTCACGCGACCGCGTAAGCTAGAGTCATATCGTGAAGACAAAGAAAAAACGGGCAAGACAGCTCGGGGCAATTGAGCGCGACGTGCTGGAAGAGCTGACCCTGGGTGACGTTATGTACGCTGCCCTCTTCTCCGCTCGCTCGACAAAACTTTTTAATAAGTTAGCGAGAGAGCGTGCGAAGAGACGTTATCGGCTCAAAAAAACACTGCATCGCCTCATCGAACTGGAGTATATTTCCGACGTAAGTGGAAGTCTCTCGATTACGGAATCAGGACTCTCAGCGCTTGGAGCAGCCATAGACGCAAATTTCAAGCTGCTAAAGGTCCGATCATGGGATCGAAAGTGGAGGGTCGCAGCATTCGACATACCAGAGAAGTATGCCGTGCTTCGCGATAAAGTTAGAAACATACTAAAGCGGGCCGGATTTGTTCAACTTCAGCGAAGTCTCTGGGTCTTCCCGCACGACTGCGAAGAACTTGTCCGGTTAATCAAAGACGAATCGCGCCTATCCAAATACATTCTGTATGGAGTATTTGAGAGAATCGAAGACGAAGAGCGTCTTAAACGACTTTTCTCCTTAGGATAGATATACCTCTAGCTTACGCGACCGCGATAGCTAGGGTCATATCTCATCAAGTGCCTTTCGGAGGGCGCCGAGGGGCAGATGCACGCAGTGGAGACGCGCCGGTCCGACCGGCGCTTTGAAGAGCTGTTCGACGAATTCCGGGGTGACTTTCTTGAGCGCCGCGATTTTCTGGCCACGCATCCACTCCGTAAAGAGAGAGGCCGACGCCACCGAGAGCGCGCACCCGGTGCCCTTGAACGCCACGTCGGCGACGGATCCGTCTTTGACCTGCAATTCGAGCGTTATCTCATCGCCACAGATAGGATTTGCAGCAAAAGCCGAAGCATCGGGCTTTTCGAGTGCGCCGAAATTGTGCGGATGTCGATACTGCTCCAGTATCTCTTCCCGATATATATCTCGTTCATCCATACAGTTTTTTCTTCAAGCCCTGTAAAGCCGTGCCGAGCACATCGATTTCTTCTTTTGTATTGTAGATAGCGAGGCTCGCGCGCATTGAGGCGCCAAGTGAAAGACTCTCATGCAAGACCTGCGTGCAGTGGTGCCCCGCCCGCACGGCGATGCCGGAGCGATCGAGGAGTGAAGCGCCGTCGTGCGGGTGTACGCCCGCGACGGTGAAGCTGAAAATCGGTGCGCGATCCTTCGAATCGAGTGGTCCGAGTAGTGTAACGTCGGAAACACCCCGAAACATTTCGAGCGCGTGCTCCACGAGCGCTTGCTCGTGCTTTTCAATCTCGTCCCATCCGAGCCCCTTGATAAACGATATCGCCGCGCCGAGGCCGATGACTTCTGCCACGGGCGGCGTACCGGCTTCAAACTTGGCCGGAATCGGAGCGTAGGTGGTCTTTTCGCGGCTTACGGACTCGATCATGTGCCCTCCATAGATAAAGGGCGGCAATTTCTCAAGCAGCTCTTTCTTCCCGTACAAAACCCCTACCCCATTTGGCCCATACATTTTGTGTCCGGAAAATACGAGAAAATCGCAATCCAGTTCCTGCACATCCACCGGCATGTGCGCGATTGCCTGTGCAGCGTCGACCAGCACAACAGCGCCAGCCTGATGCGCGAGTGCAACTATTTCTTTTATCGGATTCACGGTGCCAAGCACGTTGGACGCGTAGGTCACGCCGACGAACTTAGGCTTCTTGGCCAAGAGATTTTTAAACGCCGACAGGTCCAATCGTCCGTTGCTCGTCAGTGGCGCAAAATCTATCGCGAATTTCATCCACTGCGCGGTGGCCTGCCACGGCACTATCATCGCGTGATGTTCCATGTCAGTAAGCAACACTCGATCATCACTGCTTAGTGTCTGCGCAAAACCGTTCACAACCGTATTGATGCTCAGGGTCGTACCGGAAGTGAAGATAATTTCTTCGCGGTGTTTTGCGTTGATGAATTCTTTTACTTGGTCGCGGACACCTTCATATGCAGAAGTGGTTCCTTCGGCTGACGCATACACGCCGCGATGAACGGGTGCGTTCGTGGATGTGTAGAACTCATTTATTGCATCAATGACAGACTGCGGCTTTTGCGAAGTTGCAGCGCTATCGAAATAGACAAGCTTCGGGTGCTTTTTGAAGATGGGAAACTGGTTTCTTGTGATCATATGTTTTTGAGTGCCGCGCGAATCTCTTCAGCTTCTTTTGGCGGGAATTCTTCGGCAAAGGCTTCAAGAAAACCGCGGACGATAAGCCTCTTCGCTTCGTCGGCCGGTAGGCCTCGCGTGGCCAGGTAGAAAAGCTCCTCTTCCCCTATTTTCCCCACCGTGGCACCGTGCCCGGCTTTCACTTCGTTCTCCAAGACCTCCAGCTGCGGAATGGCTTCCGCGCGCGCTGTGGAGGAAAGGACGATGGCGTGCTCGTTCAAGTCGGCGTCGGCGCCCTTGGCACCTTTTTCGATAAGTACACGCCCCACATAGCTGGCGCGCGCCGTTCCGTCGAGAACACCCTTTACGAAGGTGCGCGAGAACGTATCACGTGCCCTATGCACCACTTCCGTGTCCACATCGAGCGCATGCTCGCGCGCGAAGAAAATGCAGAGCACTTTCACCGACGAATTCGGCTTGTCGAGAATGACGCGCGCCGAAAGCTTGCGGTCCTCGTCGCCGAACCAGACGATAGGGACGATCTTCGACTCCCCTTCTTTTACATGGATGATCTCCGGTTCCATGGTTATCCCAAGGAGCCTTCCATCTCCATCGCAATAAGTCGATTTAATTCGACGGCGTACTCGAGCGGCAATGATTTTGCGATCGGCTCCATAAAGCCTTGCACAACAAGGTTGATGGCTTCCTGCTCCGAGAGTCCGCGGCTCTGCAAATAGAAGACCAGCTCGTCGGAAATACGGCCCACCTTGGCCTCATGACCAAGCGTCACGTCTTCTTCGTACACTTTGATGTACGGAATAGTGTTAGAGACGGAGATATTGTCGGGCATCAGGGCATCGCACTGTACGTGCGATTTCGCGCCTTTCGCTCCTTTGATTATTTTGAGGAGTCCGCGATACGTGGAGATGCCGCCGCCGAAACTAATGCTTTTCGAGATGATATTGGAGGTCGTGTTGGGCGCCAGGTGCATCACCTTCGCACCCGTGTCTTTATGTTGGCCGGGTCCGGCAACCGCGATATTGAGATGCTCAGCGCGAGCCCCGCGGCCTTTCAAAATAGAGCACGGGTACAGCATCGTCGTCTTGCTGCCGAGACTGCCGCCCACCCATTCCTGAATGCCGTTTTCCTCGACGATCGCACGTTTGGTATTGAGGTTGTACACATCCTTGCTCCAGTTTTGAATGGTCGTATAGCGGGCGCGCGCGTCTTTCATCACGAATATTTCCACCACCGCTGCATGCAACGACGAGGTGTTGTACTTCGGCGCGGTGCAACCTTCGATGTACTGCACCGAAGCGCCCTCTTCGACAATGATGAGCGTATGCTCGAATTGCCCTGATGCGCGCGCATTCATACGGAAGTAGGTCTGGAGCGGCATGTCGATGTGCACTCCTGCCGGTACGTACAAGAACGTACCGCCCGACCACACTGCGCCGTGGAGCGCCGCGAGTTTGTGCTCCGACGTCTTGATGCAGTCGGTCATAAAGTACTTCTTCACCAATTCCGGATACTGTTGCACGGCTGTGTCGGTGTCACAAAAAATAACGCCTTTGTCTTCCCACTTCGGACGGAGCTTCTGGTAGAAGCCTTCGGATTCGTACTGACCGATGACGCCCGCCAAAAACGCACGCTCGGCCTGCGGCACGCCGATCTTCTCGAATGTATTCTTGATGTCGGCCGGTACCTCGTCCCAGCTTTTGTACTTCCCCTCCTCAGTACGCTGGTAGTACGAAATGCTCTGGAAATCGAGACCACTCAGATCCGGTCCCCATTTCGGGATGGGCAATCGCTCGAATTCTTCAAAGGCCTTGAGGCGGAACTCCCGCATCCAGTCGGGTTCGTTCTTTTGTTTGGAAATATCTTCGACGACCTCGCGCGTAATGCCGCGTTTCGCCTGGTAGACGAAATGCTCCGGGAGCGGGTCAGAGCCGGCGCCTTTGGCATGTCCTCCTATTGGTGCTGTTACTGTTTTACTCATACCCCTCACACTAAGTGAGTAATTTTGCGAATAACTGTAATTCGGTTGAAAGTAAAATTGTTCATATTTTTCCGTGTTTTGAGAGTAAGTGTGTGGGGCATACTTATTCCTTTATGTAGGCTGCGTAGCCTTTCTTTTCAATGTCTTTTGCAAGCGCACTCGTGCCCGATTTTACAATCTTGCCCTTGTGGAGAATGTGAACTTTGTCGGCCTCTATCCAGCGCAGGATGCGGTTGTAGTGCGTGATGATGACGAGGCTTACTCCCTTCTCCTGTAAGCGCACGATTTGTTTGGCCACGAGCTTGAGTGCGTCGATGTCGAGGCCGGAGTCTATCTCGTCGATGATGAGACACTTGGCCGGGAGTAGTGAGAGCTGCAGGATTTCCATTTTCTTTTTCTCTCCACCGGAAAATCCTTCGTTGAGCGAGCGCAAAAGGAATTCGGGCTCCATGTGCAACTTCTTCGCCACATCCTTGATCTCTTCACGGAATCGCGCGGGGCTGAATCCTTTTTGATTCTCTGCAAATTTTCGTGCGGCGATCGTGAGAAGGTTGGTGACGGTCACGCCCGAAACCGCTTGCGGGTGCTGGAGCGCGATCATCAGTCCCGCCCGCGCTATCTCGTCTGTTTTCATCTCTGACGTGACAAGTTTCCCGAAGGTTATTTTTCCTTTCGTAATGGTGACCGCGGGGTGCTTGAGGAGTGTGTTGCCGAGCGTGGACTTACCGGAGCCGTTGGGACCCATGATGACGTGCGTCTCACCCGGCTTAACGACGAGGTTAATCCCGTTCAAAATAGGCTTGTTCTCAAGCTCTACGTGGAGATTTTTGATAGTGAGTGTTGCCATAAGTGAATTTACCCCTGGAAGGAGCGGAGGAACATTTTAACTATAGTCATCCGCTACCCCCGTATGAGGGTGAGGAGAAAATTGCGAGTGTGAGAGGACGTGCGTGCCATAGTAAATTCAATGTATCAGAGACGCTTGTCCCTGACAAGCAACGAGCCTATATGAGGAAACGGAAAATCGGGCTGTCTTTTTCGAGGAGTTCGTAGGACATGCCCAGGGTGTCCATGCGCTTGAGAAGCGGCGCAAGGTCGTCTTTTTTTGCGAGTTCGATGCCGATGAGAGCCGGGCCGTTCTCGCGGTTGTTTTTCTTGGTGTACTCGAAGAGCGTGATGTCGTCGGTGGGGCTCAGTGCCTCGTTGAGAAACTTCTTCAGGGCGCCGGGGCGCTGGGAGAAATTGACCATAAAGTAATGCTTGAGGCCTTGGTATACCAAGCTGCGTTCGATTATTTCCGGGTAACGACTGATATCGTTGTTGCCGCCCGAGACGACGCATACCACCGTCTTGTCCTTGATTTTATCGGCGAGGTCATCGAGTGCAGCGACCGAGAGCGCGCCTGCGGGCTCCGCGACGATGCCGTCGCGCTGATAGAGCGATATCATCTCGGCGCACACCTTCCCTTCCGGAATAAGCAGCACCTCTTCAGCTACCTCTTTGGTAAGTGAGAGCGTGAGGTCGCCCACGGTTTTAACTGCAGCGCCGTCCACGAATGTGTCAATTTTCTCAAGCGTCACCGGGTTCTCCGCTTTCAATGCCTCCGCCATCGCGGGTGCTCCGGCAGGCTCAGCACCAAAGACCTTGGTTGTCTGGCTCTTTGCTTTCACATATGAACCGGCACCCGACATCAATCCGCCTCCGCCGACGGGCACCACAAGCACGTCGAGCTGCTCTCCTTTGAGTTGCTCAAGTATTTCTGCGCCCACGGTACCCTGCCCTGCGATGACGAGCGGGTCATTGAACGGGTGCACGAATACGGCGCCTTTTTCATCCGATAGTTTGCGCGCGGCAGCGTATGCCTCGTCGTACGTGTCCCCCGAAAGTTCGATGCTCACCAAGTCTCCGCCGAGTGCACGCACGCGATCGAGCTTCTGACGAGGAGTATTACGCGGCATAAAAATCGTGCCGCGCACCTGCAATTCGGCGCAGCTAAACGCCACGCCCTGCGCGTGATTGCCGGCCGAGGCCGCCACGATGCCGTTCTTTTTTTCGTCTGCCGTAAGAGAGCGCATCCGGTTGTAGGCGCCACGTAGTTTGTAGGAACGCACCGCCTGCAGGTCTTCGCGCTTGAGATAGACCTTCGCGCCGTATTTTTCCGAGAGACCGCGATTGAACTGCAGCGGGGTTTCTTTCACCACCTCGCGCAGCGCCTCACGCGCCTCATCTACTAATGCTACTGAAAATGTGTTTGTCATATTTTTAGAGGGTCGCTATGCACGAGATTTCCACCAACGAATTCTTCGGCAAATCGGAGACACCAATCGTCGCCCGCGCAGGTTTGTGTGTGCCAAAAGCGGCAGCGTACACCTCATTCATCTCCGCAAAGTCATTCATCGAACGGAGATATACGTTGGTGCTCACGACTTTTGCGAATCCTGAGCCGGCGCTCTCAAGTACTGCCCCGAGATTCTTCATGACTTGCTCCGTCTGCACCTTTACCCCGCCTTCCAAGAGCTGCCCGCTCACCGGGTCGAGCGCTATTTGCCCTGAGCAAAAGACGAGTTCACCGGCCACAACGGCCTGCGAATAGGGCCCTATCGCCTTCGGAGCCTTATCTGTTTCTACGGCTTTCATAATGGCTAATACTACCTTATTTATTAAACCAGCCTCCTTGTGGGAGGCTGGTTTGCGTTGGCTTTTTGAAGTAAACGCGAATCAGGCTCCCAGGGAGGCCGGGATAATGGAAATAATGCCTATCTGTGCCGTTCGCTGCATAAATGCACAGTAGCTGGACAAAATGGCTCTGTCAAGCCATCATACAAGCGGCGCCTTTGCTCGTGTAAGGGCGTTTTTTGTTTTAGTGCGTTCCACGAGCGAAAAGGTCTGAGAGCCCGCTTGCTCTTTGGGAGTCATTTGACTCTTTGGTCTTTTCACAATCCAGCAACGTCTTCAAGAGAGGAGTACACCCTGTGACGTTCCAACCATTGCGACTCACTCGGGTTCACGCATCAGCGTCGGGAGTCCGCGCCGGCGAGCGATGCGCGTTCGGGAGCTACATCGAACGATACCTACTTCAGAATCTGTCGATCGACCTATGCTTCCGCGACAAAGGATGGCAGGGGGGCGATCGGAAGAGGGAGAAGAAGATCGTCATCACTGTCGAGTATGGAAGAACGGATTTCCCGCAAATCCGATCTGCCATCATTGCGTCACTTCCGGAGAGGTTCACCAAACACCTCCGCGTGAAGCGAATACCGGTTCCCGTAGAAAAACCGGTCGCGCAAGCCGCATAGACGGCATCAACACTTGACGAAATGCTGGACAGCGCCGGTTTCCATCACCGGCGCTTTCCATTTGTTATTTCGCCGCTTGAACAAACGCTTTTACTTTTTCGATATTTTTTGAGCCATCAGGATTTGATACGCCGGAATTTACGTCAAGGCCATATGGGTGGACCGTCTTTACGGCGTCTGCGACATTCTCCGGATTCAGTCCGCCGGCGAGGATGACGGGGATTGAAATTGATTCCACTATTTTTTTGCTGATATTCCAATCGTGCGTTTTTCCCGTTCCTCCCCTTACTCCCGTTTCTTTATTGAGAGTATCGAGTGCAATCGCGTCTGCACTATCTTGGTACTCCTTCGCTTTTTCAATCGAGCTCTCATCCGACACGTTGAGTACTTTCCATACCTTTATTCCTGGCAGGGCCTTCCTAACATCACCGATAGTTTCCGGCGTTGCGTCGCCGTAAAGCTGGATGACTTGTGCACCGGTCTTCCGTGCCAGTTGGATAAGTTGTTCCGCTTCTGTAACGCTGGTGACCATTACACTTTCAACATTCTCAGGTAGCTCCGCGATTATCTTTGCCACGTTGTCGGCTTCGAGCGGTGCGCGAGCGCCGGTGAGGCCGACGTGGAATCCCAACTCATCGGCACCGGCTTCGGCCGCCGCGAGGGCGTCTTCAAGCGTCTTAATGCCGCAGATTTTTACCCTGGTTTTTCCCTCTGCCATATAGCGTCTATAATGACACAATGAACGTCTTGGATGAAATCGTCGTTAAAAAGCGCGCAGAAATAGCTGCAGCGAAGGCGGTGCGCTCTCTCGAATTACTCCAAAAGGACGCAGAAAACTACAAACAACAGCGTCGCCCCTTCAAGGCACTTTTCGAGCGCGGACCGGCGCTCATCGCGGAGCTCAAGCCCAAATCCCCATCCGAGGGCGACCTCGTTTCGCGCCCGATACTCGAGATCGCCGATCTGTATGCCAAGAGCGGCGCCGATGCAATTTCCGTACTCACCGACAAACCGTATTTCGGCGGCTCAATTGAGCTTCTCCAAGAAGTACGAGCGCGCGTACCGCAAGCAATTCTGCGCAAAGATTTCATTATTGATGAATACCAGGTATACGAGACACTCCTTGCCGGAGCCGATGCTTTTCTTCTTATCGCGAATATTTTAAGTGTCGACGAGCTCAATAAGCTTACTTCCATCGGCCAGGCGCTCGGACTCGATTACCTGGTTGAGGTGCATGACGAGGCCGAAATGGAGAAAGTGCTCGAAGTGGGCGCGGAGCTTATCGGTATCAACAACCGTGATCTAAAGACGCTCGAAGTAAGTATCGAGACTACGCAGCGGCTGGCCGCGATGGTGCCGCCGGGCACCTTTGCCGTGAGCGAGAGCGGTATTGAAACGGCTGCGGACGTGCGGAGAGTGCGCGGATGGGGCGCACGCGGTATCCTGGTGGGTACATCCATCCTGCGTTCAAACGACCCGCTGGAAAAGATACAAGAACTCAAAGCTGCACTGGTATGAAAAACTCAAAATACGGCGGAGCTTATGTGCCTGAAATGTTGTGGGAGACACTCAAAGAGCTGACCGCTGCGTTCGAATCGGCAAAGAACGACCCCGCGTTCCAAAAAGAATTCCAAGACCTCCTGAAAAACTATTCGGGCAGACCGACCACCCTCATCTTTGCCGAGCGCGCGACGGCCGACCTCGGCGGCGCAAAAATCTACCTCAAGAACGAGGGCGCCAACTTGAGCGGCGCACACAAGATCACCCACTGCCTCGGCCAAGGCCTTCTCGCGAAGCGTCTCGGCAAAAAAATGCTCATCGCCGAAACTGGTGCCGGCCAGCACGGTGTAGCCACAGCCACCGTGGCAGCGCGCCTCGGTCTCGAGTGCATCGTCTTCATGGGTACCGAGGACATCCGCCGCCAGCGACCGAATGTTTTCTTGATGGAGCGGCTTGGCGCGAAAGTCGTGCCTGTCGAATACGGCTCAAAGACGCTCAAGGATGCGGTCAACGAGGCACTGAAATTTTGGATGGAGCACCTCGCCGAAGCGCACTACTGCATCGGCTCCGTGCTCGGCCCCAGCCCCTACCCCGAGATGAACCGCTATTTCCAGTCGGTCATCGGGCGCGAAATTCGTGCACAACTGCAAGAGCGCGAAGGCAAACTCCCGAGCGCCGTCCTTGCCTGCGTGGGCGGCGGCTCCAACGCGATGGGAAGCTTTGACGATTTCATCGGTGAAAAATCCGTACGGCTCATTGGAGTCGAGGCGGGTGGCATAGGAAAAAATGTCGGCGAGCACGCTTCGCGTAAGATCGCCGGTGTACCCGGAATTTTTCAAGGCTATAAATCCCTTTTCCTTCAGACCGACGAAGGGCAGATCGCGCCGACGCACTCCATCTCCGCAGGACTCGATTATCCCGGCATCGGGCCCGAACTCGCCGAACTCTACGAAAGTGGACGTGTCGAGCTCACTTACGCCACCGACGCCGAAGCAGTCGACGCGGCTGACTTTTTCGCCAAGCACGAGGGCGTAATTTCCGCGCTTGAAAGCGCGCACGCACTTGCCGAAGTACGCAAAATGGCCCCGAAGATGGGGAGGGACGAGATAATCGTCGCTACCCTTTCGGGCCGCGG
The DNA here is from genome assembly GCA_943359705.1 of Candidatus Nomurabacteria bacterium. Classification (GTDB taxonomy): domain Bacteria; phylum Patescibacteriota; class Minisyncoccia; order Phycocordibacterales; family UBA2100; genus UBA10103. The sequence goes on from CALRIB010000004.1 coordinate 14,911, forward strand.
TGACAAAGATCTATTCAACTTTGCGCGCGCGTTCAAAGACGAAAGCTTTAAGCAGTTCCTCAAAGATGAGTATGAGCGAAAATAACGCACTCGAAATACTTCTCAAAAGCGGAAAGCGACCGCTCTTTATGGCCCACATGATCGCGGGCTACCCGAGCACTGCCGAGTCCGAAAAAGTAGCCGCGGCACTCGTACAAGGCGGAGCCGATATTATCGAACTTCAAATCCCGTTCTCCGACCCGATGGCCGACGGCCCTACTATCGCTGTGGCCAGCGAAGACGCGTTGAAAGCCGGGGCGACAGTCGCAGACTCACTCGAAATCCTCAAAAAAGTCGTGGGGCTTGGGAAACCGGTGGCGGTGATGAGCTACACCAACCCGGTCTTCCGTTTCGGCATTGCCAAGTTCGTCGAAGCGATCAAGGCGGCGGGTGCTACAGCGATTATCGTCCCTGACTGCCCATTCGACACCGAGGAAGGCAAAGCGCTGCTCGCGGCGGGTAAGGAAAATGACATTTGTATCATCCCCGTCGTCTCCCCCGGTGTACCTGAAGAACGCCTCCAAGAACTCGCAAAGGATGCTTGCGGCTTCGTATATTGCACCTCACGGCAAGGCATCACCGGCGCTACGAGCAAATTTTCCAATGACCTCGCCGACTTTGCCTCGACCGCAAAGCGTATCTTCAATCTTCCTCTCGCCGTCGGCTTCGGCGTCAAATCAAAAGCTGACGTCCAATCCCTTTCCAAAATAGCCGACATCATTATCGCCGGGAGCGTGTTTGTGAATGCAATAAAGAGAGGAGAAAACGTAGAGCAGTTGGCGCGAGACCTTACGAGCTAGAGTGAACGTAACGTTTCCTCGTCTACTTCCGACATTGAGGACAGGATTTTGGTTGCTTTGGAGAAGTCGTGATGGCGGGAGGCTTCGTGCGGGATGGCAAAGACTTTCATACCGGCTCGGTAGGCGGATTCCACGCCAATTTCAGCGTCTTCAAGCACAAGGCACTCCGAGGGCAGGGCGCCGAGACGCTTGGCGGCTTCCAGATAAATCTGCGGGTCGGGTTTGCTGTGCGTGACCTGGTCGGCGGTCACGATAGCATCAAACCTTTTTTCGAGGTCGAATTTTCCAAGGACTTTGTAGGCGAACTCCTTGAAGGCCGACGTGGCGATAGCCTTTTTAATGCCAAGCTTGTCGAGCAAGTCGAGCAACTCGAAGAGGCCTTTATTTGTTTTTATCTCGTCCATCTTATCAAGCACAAGATTCTTCCGCGCTTCAGCGAGTTCTTCCACGCTCGCCTTTATCTTGTGATGCTCTTTGAAAGCCGCCAGGGCTTCAACGTCGCGCTTCCCCATCATTTTGATACGGACAGCCGGGTCAAACACCACACCGTATTTTGGCGCAAATTGCACCATCACGTCGCCCCACAAGCGCTCCGTGTCAACAATTGTCCCGTCGAGATCGAAAATAACCGCTTTGATCATTCGCGGATTCTACTATAAAAACGAATCGCCTCACGGAAGCCGCGAGGCGATCCGTGAGGTCTTGTCGATAATCTTCTTGGACAGATGCTCAGATCGTTTCGTACCGCCTAACGGCAGGTACCAGCAGTCCGACGATCGTACCGACGCATCCGGCGACGACGTTGAACATCCAGACGACGTACCACATCACAAAGGCCGTACTGGGATCCTTGAAGTTGGGTGGCCCACCAATCGTGATTATTGCGAACACGGCATAGACTGTGCAGATCAGGGTTAGAAGCAAAACGCACGGGACGAGACGACCACGATTCTCGTATCTCTCGTAATCGGTGACAATCTTCGACATAAACGCGCCGCCGACGAAGCCGCAGAAAAGTGCGAGTCCGTAGACTTTTAAAATCAGGCTGAGTTCCCACATGTCTTTCTCCCTCGCGCCACCACTAGGAGCGCCTAGGGTGAACTCTATTGCAGAGAGATTAGCCAGTCAAACCGACACTGTATTCGGCTAGAAAACCTGTCCGCCAAGCGGCACATCGCTTTCGGTCGTGAGATAAATTGTCTCACCGCTCTGGTTCGCGACCCCGAGTACCAAGACTTCTGATACTTCCGGCCCCATCTCCTTGGGCACAAAATTCATGACACAGATTACCGTCTTTCCCATTAGCGCCTCTTTGGAATAGTTGCGATATGCACCGCAGGAGACCTTGGTCCCGATTTCTAGGCCGAGGTCTATCGTGAGACGGTAGGTCGGTTTCTTGGTCTCAGCATCCTCTACCTTCACAATGCGACCTGCGCGAATATCGAGTGCGTCGAAATTACTGAAGTCGGCAGTCGATTTCAGCTTCATAGAAAGGGGTTTAAAGGGAGAAATGGGAAGAAAAAGGGAGAGATTTCAGCCGTTCTGCGCGCGATGGCGGAGGACGTGGTCCATGATGACGAGAGCACTCATTGCGTCGACTATCGGGACGGCGCGCGGAAGGACGCACGGGTCGTGACGGCCTGCCGCCGAGAGCTTCACCGCTTCTTTTTTGCGATTTACGGTGTCCTGTTCTTTTGCAATCGTCGAGACAGGCTTGAAGGCCACGCGGAAATGAATTGTTTCCCCGCTTGTGATGCCGCCGTATGTGCCGCCTGCGTCGTTTTTCGTGGTGCGAATCACTCCGTCCCGGATTTCCATCGGATCGTTGTGCTCACTTCCCCGACCCACGACACCACCGAAACCTGAGCCGATTTCAAAGCCCTTAACAGCGTTGATGCTCACCATCGCCTTCGCGAGGTCGGCAGGGACTTTGTCGAAGACCGGCTCGCCAAGACCAGCTGGGACGTTCCTGATGACGCCCTTGATGGTGCCGCCGACTGAATCGCCTTCGGCCTTTACCTTTTCGACAAGCGCTATCATCTTTTCTGCAGCTGATTGGTCGGGGCAGCGGATGATGTTGGATTCGATGTCGGCGGCCGTGACGGTGTTGTAATCAACGTCGGCCTTGATATCACCCACCTGGTCGACGTAGCTCAAAATCTCGATACCGAATTTTTCTTTGAGGTACTTCTGAGCAATAGCGGCAGAGGCGACGCGTGCAAGCGTCTCTCGTGCGGAAGCCCTGCCGCTTCCCCTCCAGTCGCGAAAACCGTATTTTGCTTCGTAGGTGAAGTCTGCATGCGACGGACGGTATGCCTCTTTGAGTTCATTGTAGTCCTCCGACTTCACGTTCTCGTTGTGCGCGAGAAGCAGTATCGGCGTGCCGGTGGTCTTGCCCTCGAAGTGCCCGGAGAGGATGCTGATTTTGTCGGCCTCTTTACGCGGCGTCGTTATTTTGCTCTGGCCTGGGCGGCGGCGGTCGAGCTGGACCTGAATTTCCTCTTCGGTAATCTCGATGCCGGGCGGGCAGCCGTCTATGACAACACCAACAGCACCCCCGTGCGATTCTCCGAACGTGGTTATTTTGAAAAGCTGACCGAATGAATTTCCAGCCATAGACCCCAATATGTCACAAAATGTGCCGTTTTTCTAATTGTTTCTGCACCTCCGCCACCTTCTGCTCGAGGGTAAGATCGACATCCTGGATGATGATGTCCGCTGCCGCTTCGTAGAGTTTCTTGCGCTCGGAGAGCACTTCTTCCATTTCCGCCTCCATGCTCGGAGCGTCGGTGAGAGCAGGGCGGTTGGGATCTTCCCCGACGCGGCTCGCGAGCACATCCGCCGGTGCGTTGAGAAATACGAGGATGCCGTTTTCCTTGAGCGCGGCGATGTTTTGCGGGCGCTGAATGACGCCGCCGCCCGTCGAGACGATGAGACCCTTTCGCTTCGCCACTTCTTCCACGACTTCCGACTCACGGTCGCGAAAATACTCCCATCCGCGCTTCTCTACGGTCTCCGCTATTTTCATACCCTCGCGCGCTTCGATAAGCTCGTCCACATCCGCGTATTCCTTGCCCATCTTTTCTGCCAAAATTTTCCCGGCGGTCGTTTTGCCGCCGCCGCGCATGCCGATGAGCACGATATTCGGGTCTTCGTATGCGACGTCAAACGGGACACCCATAAGTCCAAGTGTTTTCCAGAAACGAGGGAACGTTTTCGAGACAACATCGGGGTCGTTAATTTCGATTCCTGCGAGCTGGGTAGCCGCGACAGCAAAGGACATCGCCATGCGGTGATCGCCATAGGTGTCAATGCGAGCGGGCTTTGGATGTCCTCCGTGAATGACGAGCGTGTCGGGCGTCGATTCCGTTTTGACACCCATTTTTTCCAATTCTTTTTCCAACGCCTCCACGCGCTCCGTCTCTTTGATGCGAAGTGTCTGGACGCCGGTGATGGTCGTCGTCCCGTCGGCAAATGCCGCGAGTACAGCGAGCGTCTGTGCCTGGTCAGGACAATCCTGCATATCGACGGTGAGCGGCTTCACGCCCGCACCTTGGATAGTCATGGAATTCTCCCCTTCCTCGATAGTACTGCCCATCTGCTTGAGGATATTGAAAAAGCCGATGTCGGCCTGCACGGTGTTCGGGTTGACGTTGGTGAGTGTGATCTTCGAGCGGGTCAGAGTGGCGATTGCGGCAAAGTAGGATGCACTCGAAATGTCGCCCTCGACCGTATATTCCGTCGCAGAGTAGGTCTGACCGGACGGCACGATATAACGTTCGTAATTCTCATTCGAAACTTTCACGCCGAATTTCTCCATCGCCTCAATGGTCATATCAATGTACGGACGCGACACCTGCTCGCCTTCCACTTCGATGCGCACCTCGCCGATGAGCGGCGCGACCATGAGGAGCGCAGAGAGGAACTGGCTCGAAATAGTACCTTTCATGTGCACGGTGCCGGGGGAGAGCTTGGAGGACATCACCTTTATCGGCGGATAGCCTGCGGTATCTACATATACGATCTCCGCGCCGAGCTCACGCAAACTCTCTACAAGGTGCGCAATTGGCCGCTCGTTCAGCCGGCCGCGTCCGCGTATCACCTTGATACCGGGGACAATGGCAGCGAGTGCGAGGATGAAACGTATCGTGGTACCGGAAAAATTCGCGTTGAGATGGTATTCACGATCAGCACCGGCGCGAATGTCGCCGCGCACTTCTAGAAAATCGTCGGTGAACGAGCAGCGCATTCCGAGCTCGCGGAGGCATGCAATCATCGCGTGTGTGTCATCACTCACCAGCGGATTTTTGAGCCGTACCACGCCGCTCGTGAGTGCCGCCAGCAAGAGTGCTCTGTTGGTGTAGCTCTTTGAGCCGGGTATCGCCACTGATGCGGTAATCGGTTTTTCGAGCGGTTGTATTCGGATGGATTTCATACCCCTCACACTATAGCGGTTTAATCGACGGCATCGAATAATTTCCGATGCAAACGTCGCATGGATGATATGTGGGATATTTTGCGAAAGTGTGTGGGGTCATACCGTTTGCTGGGAGAATTTCCGCGTCTCTTTGATGAGTCGCTCAAGCGCCGCGGACGCCTTGCCTTCGTCGATGGACTTCTCGGCGAGAGCGATGCCCTCTTTCGGTGTCTTTGCGATACCTGCTACATAGAGTGCGAACGCCGCGTTCAAAACTACGATGTCGCGCCGTGGACCTTTTGTACCAAGAAGAATATCGCGAACAATAGCCACGTTGACGCCTGCGTCTCCTCCAAGAATATCGCTCTTCGATGACTTCTTGAATCCGAATTTCTTCGGGTCGATAGTAAATTTCTTGACCGACGTGCCGCGGATTTCAAACGCCAACGTCTTGGCCGAGAGACTTATCTCATCCATCCCGTCTTCGCTTGCAACGATGATGAGATGCTTGTAGTCGAGACTCTTGGCGACACTTGCCATCTTTTTCGCAATGTCCGCATTGGGTACTCCGATGAGCTGACGCTTCGTTTCTGCAGGATTTGCGAAAGGTCCGAGAATATTAAAAATCGTCCGGATCTTCAGTTCCTTACGTACTGCAACCACACGTTTAGTGGCCGGGTGGAAGAGCGGCGCGAACAAGAAAACCATCCCCGCCTTCTGAAGCACTTCTTTTGCCTCCGGCGCGGTGAGGTGCACATTTACCCCTAGTGCTTCGAGCACGTCGGAGCTGCCGCATTTGCCCGAAGCCGCGCGGTTGCCATGCTTACCCACTCGCGCTCCGGCTCCTACGGCCACGAGCGCTGCGACAGTAGAAATATTAAACGTACCGCTTCCATCGCCTCCGGTTCCGACAACGTCTATGGCGTCCGGCTCTTGGACAGAGAGCATGTGGCGGCGCATCGAGCGAAGAAGACCAACTATTTCTTCCGACGATTCGCCTTTGATGCGAAGCGCAGTAAGTACTGCCGCGATTTGTGCGTCGGTCAGCTCCCCGCGAATGACTTGCTCGAGAAATTCCTCCGTGTCAGAAGATTTCAGGTCGTGTCCTTCTACAAGATTGTTAAGCAGTTCGGTGATGTTCATAAAGGGAATAAAGGGAGAAACGGGATTAAAGGGTTAGGAAGTTTTCCAGCATCTGTTTTCCACCCTGCGTGGCGAACGATTCTGGATGAAATTGGATGCCTTCTATCGGGTATTTCGTGTGCCGGAGACCCATGATCTCGCCTGAGCCGTCCGCACGGGCGCTTACAATAAGCTCTTTTGGCAGACTTTTTTCCTCGGCCACCAGTGAATGATACCGCATGACCTCAAGATTTTGGGGTAATCCGGCAAAAAGCCCCTTACCATCGTGCGTGATAACGCTCGTCTTGCCATGCTTTGGCTCTGCGGCGCGAACGACTTTGCCGCCGAAGTAGTGAGCAATTCCCTGCATACCGAGACAGACACCGAGCACGGGCGTCTCCCTCCCCATCTCCGTAATGACTTCGGCACATACACCAAAGTACGCCTTGTCAGCCGGGTCGCCCGGTCCGGGAGAAATAATGATGCGGTCGTACTTCCGCTTTTTAATTTCATCGAGAGTAATCTGGTCGTTCCGAACTACATCAAGCGTGAAGCCCTGGGCTTCACTCTGAGAACCCTCGGTTCTCAGCGGGCTGCGCCCTGCTCTCCGACCCGGGAAAACTACAGTTTTCCCGACCCCTTTCGCCCGCGCGTCTGGGACGCGCGCAAACTCCCCTGCGCTCAAAATCTCTCCCACGTATTGATAGAGGTTGTAGGTGAAGGAATCGTAATTGTCGAGAATGAGGACTTTCATACTATTGCTCTAAAACTTTCTTCATCGCAGCGAGTTTGTTTTGTATCTCTTGATATTCCTTTTTCGGCTCAGAATCGTACACGATGCCGCCGGAAGTTTGCGCGTACGCGTTCTCCCCGGAGACAAATACCGAGCGGAGGGCGAGCGCAAAAGTGCAATCGCCATTAAATCCGAAGTGCCCGACGGCGCCTGCGTACGGCCCGCGCGCCTCCGGCTCATTGGAGTCAATTATTTTGATAGCCTCGATTTTGGGCGTACCTGTCACCGTACCCGCGGGAAAGTTGGCGGCGAGTGCGGAGAACATGTCCTCCCCCTTTCGCAGATTGCCCGTTATCTCGCTTGAAATGTGTTGCACGTGGCTGAACTTCTTCACACTGAGAAGATCCTTGACCCGTACGCTGCCGAACTCCGCGACCTTGCCGATATCGTTGCGGTGCAGGTCAACGAGCATGGTGTGCTCCGCTTTTTCCTTCGGATCATTTACGAGTTCGCGCGCCAGCTTTTGGTCTTCTTTTTCGTCGGTGCCGCGGCGAATAGTTCCCGCAAGCGGTCGCGTGGTCATCTCTCCGTCGCGCAAACTGAAGAGAAGTTCCGGCGAAGCGCCGATAATGCGTTTTGTTCCGAACTTCAGATAGTACATAAACGGCGACGGATTCACTTCCCGCAGACGCTCATAGATAGCGAGCGTATCGCCCTCGATGGTGTATTCGCTCTTGAAACCGACCTCGCACTGGAACGTGTTGCCCGCGCGGATGAGTTCCTTTACTCGCTCGACGATTTCTCCGTGTTTTTTTTCATCCAACCCATCGCGCACAAATGTGGCCTTGAATGAAGTCGTTGGAGTTTTCTCAGTCAGGATTTCCTTCAAGACATCGCTGCGGTTGTTCTCGTAGAAAAAGTAGAAAAGCTCATTGGTGAGTTTATCGAGCACGACGCCGTCGGTGTACACGCCGAAGGTGAACGGATCGAAATCAGGATGGACCTTTATCGTGAGCGAAGACTCAAAATACATAAGTGCTTCGTATGAGAGATACCCGATGAGACCGCCCGCGTATTCCCTGCCAAGAGTGCGTGCCGGGAGCATTTCGCGAAGTGCGAGATACGGATTCTCAACATCGTATTTCGTTCCATCGAACATAAGTGTCTTTCCGCGAGCAGAAACAACGTGTGTGGGATCGAATCCGAGAATGGAGTATCTCGAGAATTTCCCGTCCTCCCCGAGAGATTCGAATATAAAGCATGTATCGAAACGCTGTTCGATTTTCTTGAACAAATCCAAAAAGTCCACGTCTTCCCCGAGTTTGACGTAGGTGGGTTTCTGACCGAGTTGTATTTTTGGAAGTGTCATACACAAAAGAAAAACCGCCCTTACTGCACAATATCATTATGCTGTAAGGGCGATTTTTGTCGCGGTACCACCTTATCGTTCACTCACCGACGCCACCTTGGTATCGGTTACCTCTGTTACGGGAGAACCCGTCTTCCACTAATGCAGAAGCGCCCTGCCTACCGTCAGGCAGGCTCACCGGCCCCAATCCCCCTTGCGGAGGAACCGGATCAAAGGCTTTAACTGAAATGATTGTACTCTGAGATGCCCTCCGTGTCAACTTTGGCGCTGCCGGTATAGACCAACCCTGCGAATTCCTGCAGGGTTGGTAGGGTGGCGGGGCTGACGTAGTACGTCAGATTACGCGGAAGCGCGCTCTGCGCTTCAATAGGAGAACGCGCAAGCCGATGTTCCAAGGCTCATGCTTGCGGATCCAGACGTCGCGAATCGTCGAGTTATCGGCGTCGTTGTACATGCACATGGCGTGTATAGCGCCCGTGCGGTTGGGCGAGCAGTCGCCGGGCGCGAGCAACGGGAAGGCCTGCGACAGCAGCTGCCGATCAACCTTGGTTGCCAAACGCAGCAGTCCTTTGGGCATACCGAGCATGCAACCCTCTTTCTCGGCATATGCTTGCAGTTGCGGCTGAAGCATTGGCTCATAGAGGTAGTGGGCGGTCGCCTCGAACGTCGCTTTTCCTTTCAACGTCGAGGGGTAGGTGCGGTCGTTTAACTCATCCCGGACAACTGCAACACCGGTGAGCGATGGCACATGATGCTCTACGTCGATGTTGAAGTCGACATCGAGAACCCCGAGTCGGATCACCTTGATCCGAGCGGCGGCCTTACTCTGCGTAAGATCCAAAACACGTACTCCTTTAAGCTGACAAGCGAAACCCCTCGGGTTTGCCGCAGCAGACAGGGCCTCATGTTGGGGCCTTCTCCGCTGCAGCAAAGATTTGTACTGTTCTCCCGAAATTGTGCCACCGTAGCCAAAACGCGCAATGCCGCGTATTATTAACTGGTATTATCTTGTCTCTATGGCCGATACTCAGTTAGACCGACTCCGCGCGCGCATTGACGAGGCAGACAAGGAACTGCTGCGCTCTCTCTCCGAACGGCTCAAGTATGTTGAGCAAATCGGCGAATACAAACGCGAAAACGAACTTGAGGTGCGGGATGAAAAGCGTCGGAGCGAAGTGCTGACCTCCAGGATTTCTAGCGGAAAAAATCTCGGCATCGCCGCAGATCTCGTCCGCAAGATTTTCGAGGCGATTCTCGACCACTCCGAGGATATCGAGAAGAAATAACCTATCGCGTTACTGCGATAAAGGTCGTGAAGTTGGAGGTGAGGTCTTGAATGGATTCTTCTACGATTTGAAGGTCGTAGATTTCTGCGGCGATGCGCGAGGCGATGACCGCCGTTGAGTCGGGCAGTTTGCCGCTCGCGAGGTCTTCTGCTGCTTTTGCGGTGTCCTCGTACTCCTCGACTGCGGCATTCGGCCAATTTTTCTTGAGATATTCGCGGCACTGTTTGAGCGCTTGGTCGTGCGAGACGATTTTGGTGATAGCGCTTTTCTCGATGCCTTTGCGCGCGAGAAGGTTTTGCCGGATGTCGATGCCGAATAGTTTTTTGACCGCGAAAGAGTGTTTCGCGACCGCCTCTTCGGCTTCGGTAACTACACCGCCCGTCGAATTGGCAATCGGAAAGATGCCGAGGCCAATACTGCCTTTGTCCAGGGCAGAAAGTACATTCTCGACGTTGATGAGGTAATCGAGTGAGAAATCTTCGATGCCGGCATTTTTTGCGTACGTGCGTGCCGCTTCTTCGGAGAAACTCCCTTTCGCTCCGGAGATACCAATTTTCATCGGACCGACGTTCTGCAGCTGCTCTGAAGCGAGGAGCGCACGGACTTCGCCCTCTGCTTTACCGAGGCGCAAAAGCACTTCTTTACAGTATGGATTGAAGCGGAAGACATCGCGGAACAGCGCTTCATCATTTTTCACACTCTCCACCGCGTCCATGAGATAGCCAAAAGAGACGGTGTCAGCGGCAGTGCGTCCGAATCCTCCGTGCACGATTGTTTGCCCGATGAAGTGCGTGAGGAAAAGTGTTTCCGCCAAATGCCTGTCGTGTTCTTCGGCGCTCATCTCAACCACGTCGAACCCACAGCGCTTGAGAAATGCGGCGAGAGCCTGGTAGCCGGCCACTTCGAGCGTGCCGTCGGTCATTACGATTCGAAAACCGTTCACGTCGCCGTTTAGCTTGGCGTAACTCTCCGGTCCCCATACCGGGTGCGTGGCGATGTACTTGTGTGCACCAGCCAGGCGCTTCAATACCTCGACGGTGTGCACTTTGACTGTTGCCACGTCGACAATAACCGTGTCTTTCCCCATCAGCGGAAGTGCTTGTGTAAGACTCTCTTCAAAGGCCGAAATGGGCACTGTAAAGACGACTGCATCGGATACGGCTACATCTTTGAGCTCAAAAAAGGTCTTGCCGTCGGCGGGGTGATGCTCAGAATGAATGCGCAGCTCGAGCGACGGCGCAAAGCGCCTGACCAGCGTCTCCACAAGCGCGCCAAAATGCCCGTACCCGATGATACCGACCGATTTGATTTCCATGTCCCCTATTCTACTATGCTGGAACTACTTCTTGCGGCGCCACTGTTCGACGGCTACAAGGAGCGGAGTGGCCAGGAATATCGAAGAGTAGGTACCGGCGATGATGCCGACGAGGAGCGTGAGCGCGAAGTCTTTGGTCGAGACGGGGCCGATGGCGTAGAGAACGAGGAGCGTGAAGACGACCGTGAGTGAAGTGTTGATGGAGCGTACGAAGGTTTGATTCAGCGAGCGACCCGCGGTGATGGCAAAATCCTCTTTGCGGTTTTTGTCGTGATTGATACGGAGATTTTCACGCACGCGGTCGAAGACGACGATGGTGTCATGAATCGAAAAGCCGAGAACAGTGAGAACCGCAGTCACGAAGAGTGTGTCGACTTGCGCACCCTGCAGGTATCCGAGGAGCGCGAAGAAGCCGACGGGGACGATGACGTCGTGTACGAGCGTGACGAGCGCGATGAGGCCGTATATCCAGCTCGAAATCGGCTCCGATACCTTGCGGAACGCGAAGGCGATGAAAAGCAGGATGCAGAGCAAGACGAGCGCGAGTGCCACAAGCGACTTGTTGCGAAGTTCGGTGCCGATGGTGGGGCCGACTTCGGAGAGCTGGTCGATGTGTGCAACGCCGCGCTGATAGGTAAAGATGGCCGGAAGATCCTCGCGTTGCTTATCAGTAAGCGTGGCGGAGCGGAGCGTGTAGCCATTTTCACCAGACTCTCGCAGGGAGAAGTTCTTGAAACCAGCGTCTGTGAGCACATTGGAGAGCGGCTCCGGCTCCGGGCGTACGCCGTCGTAGCTCACTTCCACAAGGGTGCCGCCGGTGAAATCAGTACCAGCATGCAAACCGAAAACCGCGATTGAAATCAGTGAGGCTAGCACGATGATGCCCGTGAGCGCGAAGAAGAGATTTTTTTGAGTGACGATGAACATACTAAATATTGGTGCCGGAACCAAAAAGGAAACGCATAAAGCCCGCTTTCGAGTCGATACCGAGTGCCATCACGAATGTACGCGAGACGGAGATGGCGGTGAGCATGGAAACCAGGACGCCGAGGCCGAAGACGAGCGCGAAGCCCTTGATGAGTGAGGTACCGAACCAGAAGAGAATAACGGCCGTTATCATTGATGAAATGTTGGAGTCGCGGATGGACGGCCATGCGCGCGAGAATCCATCGTGAATAGCGTCCGCCGTGCTCTTCCCTGCCTGCAATTCCTCCTTCATACGCTCGAAGATGAGTACGTTGGCGTCGACGGCCATACCGATGGAGAGGATGAACGCGGCAATGCCGGCGGCAGTGAGTGTGACCGGAATGAGGAGGAAGAGCGAGAGGTTGGCGACGATATAGAGAAGGAGCGCGACTGCAGCGACGAGCCCCGGCAAACGGTACCAAATAAGCATGAAAAGAATGACGGCGCCGACGCCCCAGAGTGCCGCCATGATGCCGTCCTGCACAGCCTTTTCGCCAAGCGTGCCGGAAACCGTTTGTGTGGAGATGAGCTCAATAGGCACGGGAAGTGCGCCGTAATTCAGGTTGCGCGCGAGTGTCTTGGCTTCGTCTGCGGAGAAGTTGCCGGAAATCACCGCCGTGCCGTCGGGAATTGCCTCGCGAATGACCGGAGTCGAGATGGGTAGGCCGTCCAGGAAAATACCGAAGACGCGGCCGACGTTGGCCTTCGTGAGATCGGCGAAAAGTTGAGCGCCGTGTGCGTTGAAATGCAGAACGACAACCGGCTCGGTAAGCTGGCCCGCGCCGCCCTGGAATTGTAGCTCCGAGCTCTTGAGGTCTTTGCCCGTAATAGCAGCGGTCTCGAACGAAGTCCGGATAGTACTCGTAGAGAATTGCGTCGGCAAAGTGGCGTCTTTCTTTAGAAAGCGGAACTCCAAGACGGGCGTCTGTCCGATGAGTGCG
>CALRIB010000005.1 GCA_943359705.1 Candidatus Nomurabacteria bacterium
GCTACAACGAAGAGAAGAACGTTCCTGTATTGATCGAACGTCTCCAACATGTTTTTGAAAAGAAGAAACTTCTAGGCGAGATCGTGCTTGTTGACGATGCAAGTAAAGATGGCACGCGCGCTAGTATCCGCACCCTGCAAGGGCGGTGGCCCAACATCAAGTTTGTGGCGCACGACAAAAATCAAGGCATAGCACAGAGCTGGAAAGATGGGGTCGCCGGAGCAACGGGAAAGTATGTTTGTCTCATGGACTCGGATCTTCAAAATCTTCCTGAAGACGTCTGGCGTTTGTATCGAGAGATCACGTTTACCAATACGGACGTTGTAAGCGGGTGGCGCAGTCACGTAGAGCCGCGCAAGGACTTGAGCTATATCGCGAGTAAGGGATTGAGCGGGCTCTTGAACGCACTCTTCGATATGAACCTGCGCGACAACAAATCAGGCTTCCTCATCACGCGCAAAGAAACACTGAAGCACATTCTTGCGTACCGTTTTTCCTACCATCATCCCCAGACCTTTATTGGAGTGTCAGCACATACAAAGGGGTATACGATTCACCAGATTGAGACACTTTTTGATAAACGCCGTGCGGGCGCGTCTTACCTTGCGGGTAGCCGTTTTTTTAGGGAAGCATGGTACACGCTCCTCGACTGCGCAAAAGGATTCATCGAATTTAGGTTTTTGCGCGGTCGCGAACGTTCTCTGCGGCATTTCCTCAATGAGCACCCGGCGAGAGCTCACCCGGAAGAACCACTTCCATTCGGTCGTCGCGTGCGTTTCCTCGTGTATCAATGGACGTTCCCGCTTCATCACTGGCTGATCACTCGTCAGAGTCTCAAACACTATGCCGACATGAAGGAGAGCCAGTGGCTTTCTCCAGAGGATATTCGTACATACCAGGAAGAACGCCTGCGTCGCCTGATCAATCATGCGTACCATCATGTGCACTTTTATCGTGACATGTTCGATGAGCGCGGACTCAAGCCAGATGATATCCGCACACTCGACGACCTACAACGACTTCCTATTATCGATAAAAAGGTAGTGCGCGAAAATTTGTTTCTCGGGCTTCTCGCTGAACCTCACGATAAACGTGAGTTACAGAAGGGCACCACAAGCGGTTCTACCGGCGAGCCCTTCTATACCTTTCTCGAGAAGCGGCAGATTGAGATGCGTTTTGCCGCTACGCTCCGCAGCGTCGAATGGACCGGATACCGTTTCGGAGACCGTGTGCTCCGGCTGTGGCACAAATACCTCGCCCTGAATTGGAAGCAAATTGTGCGGGAGATTCTGGATGCGAAACTCATGCGGCGAGGCTTTATCCCTGCATACGAAATGGATGAGGAGGGTTTGGAAAAGTTCATGCGAGCCATCGACGAGGCCCGGCCGGTCTTTATTGACGGCTATGCCGAGTCATTCAATTTTATCGCCAAGTACCTGAAGCGCCGCGGGTGGCATGGCCACAAACCGAAAGGCATCATGACCTCGGCGCAAATGTTACCCGATGAAAGTCGCCGCATCATCGAAGAGGCGTTCGGATGCAAGGTGTATGACAAGTACGGTGCACGCGAATTTGGCGGCGGACTCGCCTATGATTGCGAAGCAGGCGACGGTCATCACGTAGTAGCGGAGTGTGGCATCATTGAGATCCTCAAAGACGGTCGACCTGCCCGCCCCGGAGAAGTAGGGGAGGTTGTCATTACCGAACTCAATAATTACGCCGCCCCGCTCATCCGCTATCGCATCGGTGACCTTGCAGTGCAGATGGACCCGAATGCTCTTTGTAAGTGCGGCAGGGGGTTGCCGCGCATAGGACGAATTGAGGGACGCATTCAGGCTATGATGATCGGGACGGCCAATCGTTTCGTCCCCGGTTCGTTCTTTGCGCGGCTTTTTGCCGACCAGGAACACATCGTTAAACAGTTCCAGGTCACACAGGAGAAGCCCGGTGCTATTACGCTCAACATCGTGAAAGGTCCGCTGTTTGATGAGGCGGCACTTGCACCCGTCCTGGCGGAAATACGAAAACACCTCGGTGATGATGTTGAAGTATCGCTCTCCTACGTAGACGCCGTGAAGCTTGGGCGCACGGGGAAGCGACAGCACAGCCTTTCGAAGGTTGAAGTAGGCGAAATCTTAGATACAATAGCTCAAACCTAGTATGCCTGCATCCAACACCGCCACAATCGAAAGCGTCGAACAGAAAACCGCGGCTCTCTATTCCGACTGTTTTGAGCGTCTCAACGAATGGACCGACGACTCGTGGTTGCGGCAGGGAGAAATGCTTTTCCAAAATGTTGGCCTCACCGACGCAATGGTTCGGGGCAAAAAATGTCTCGATGGCGGATGCGGGCACGGCACGCTTTCCTACCAGCTCCTTTCCCATGGTGCTGCGGAAGTGTGGGGGGTAGATTTACATCGCACGCTGAAGGAGCCGATGTTCGAGAACCGTCCGGCTATGCATTTTTTGAAAGCATCTCTTCTCGACCTTCCAATCGCCGACAATAGCTTTGATCTTATCGTCTCGAACGGCGTCTTACACCATACCGCTGACCCGGAAAAGGTCTTCTCTGAATTTACCCGCATTGTAAAACCCGGAGGGCGTGTTGTGCTCGGCGTATACGGCAAGCACGGGCTGTTCCCGTACTGCCTGTGGCTCCTCCGACTCTTCACGGTGAAGCTGCCCATCATTCCCGAGTCGTTGGTGCGTCGCGTGATGGACATGCTCGGCCTCTCTCCGATGTTGCGCTACCAGATACTCGACTACGCCTATGTGCCGCGACTCGAGCGCTATTCTCCGAAAGAAATAGAGAACGACTTTTTTCGCGACAACGGCCTCAGCAACATCACACGTATTTACGGCCTTACTCCCGAACAGGCAAAATATTTCCGCGACCACAAAACGGTGTATACGTACGACACGCGCACCCTGTTTGCCCGCATACTCTTCGGATACGGGTTCATCGTCTTCCAAGGTACAAAATAATATGTGCGGTATCTTGGGGTTCGTCGATAAGCGCGATGCGCTCTCGCATTCCGAACGCGAGCGGGTGATCAAGGCGATGGTAAGCACTATCGAGCACCGCGGGCGCGATGGCAGCGGCACGTTTGTGGAAGGAAAGGTCGCACTCGGCAATGTGCGCCTCAGCATCCTCGATCTCACGAGCGCCGCGGCGCAGCCATTTTCCGATGAATCGGGTTCGTTCATCCTCTCGTACAACGGGGAGCTTTACAACTATCGGGCTCTCAACGCTGAGCTGGAAAAGACACATCGTTTGCGGTCATCGTCGGACACTGAGACATTGCTCTATCGGTACATAGACGACCCGGATGGGTACCTCTCGCAACTCCAGGGCATGTTCGGATTCTCACTCTTTGATAAGGAGCGGCGACGGCTTGTGCTTGCGGTTGATCGTTTTTCCATCAAACCGCTCTACTATATCGACACGCCGGAGTGGTTCGCTTGGAGCTCGGAGGTAAAAGCGTTCCGAGAACTCCCGGGATTTTCGGCTTCGCTCGCGCGCGAACA
Organism: Candidatus Nomurabacteria bacterium; assembly: GCA_943359705.1. Lineage (GTDB taxonomy): Bacteria > Patescibacteriota > Minisyncoccia > Phycocordibacterales > UBA2100 > UBA10103. Next base: position 3,529 of record CALRIB010000005.1, read on the forward strand.
TATGAGCGAGTTCGTGCAGTTCCGTCAGGTCGCCGGCGCGCAGACGCTTTTTTCGGGAGTGCGGCGCGTGCTGCCCGCCGAGGAACTTCGGTTTGATCTCGTTACGTCCCGACTTTCGGCGCGCAGGTATTGGCATCTCTCCGCTGTAAGTACCCCGCCCGACGGCCAAGCAGCGCTTCGCTCACTCCTTACTCGGAGTGTTGAAGAACACTTACTCTCCGATGTCCCGGTTGGCCTCCAGCTCTCGGGCGGCGTTGACTCAAGCCTCGTTGCGGCGCTTGCAGTGCACGCAAAGCCGGGACTCCATACCTACTCCATCGGGCTTCTCGAAAAAGAGTGGAACGAATTCCCCTATTCCCGCGCCGTCGCCAAAGACCTTGGAACGGTGCACCACGAATTGCTTTTCACGGAAGAGGATTTTTGCCGCGCGCTGCCCCTCCTCACCTACATGCACGACGAACCAATCTCTCACTCTCACTCGGTGCCGATGCATCTCCTCGCCAAGCGCGCGCGGCAGGACGTGAAAGTGCTTCTCTCCGGTGAGGGAGCAGACGAAGTCTTTTTGGGCTACAAGCGGTATCCTGCGCTCCTCGCAAAGCGCTTGAGCGAACGTGACGTGGTGTACTCCAACGCGTTTGTTGGCGAAGCGGAAGCAAAAAGTATTGTGCGCGATTTTGATTCGGATACATCCACCCGTTCGCGCTACGAACTTCTTCGGGAGGCCGGCGACTCCGACGACGGACGGCGGTTAAGTTACTATGACCTCATGACGTACCTCCCGCCGCTCCTTATGCGCCAAGACAAAATGGGTATGGCGGCGAACCTCGAGAACCGAGTGCCGTTCCTCGACCACCGTGTAGTCGAGTTCGGCTACTCGCTCCCGCGTGAGCGAAAAGTGCAGGGCTCTGAGGCCAAAGTCCTTCTCAAGGAAATCGCGGCTGAGGTGTTACCCCGTGAGCTGGTGTACCGTCCGAAGTGCGGTTTCGGCCAGCCTGTTGCGGCGTGGCTGAAAAATCCGCGTGGCCTCCGTCGGTATCTTCGTCTCTTTGACGACGGGGCGGTGCCGGAGGCAATCGAGTATGAAGCACTTCGGCAGGCGGCGGATGAGCACGCGCGAGGAGTACGCGAGCATACCGAACTCTTGTGGACGCTTATCAATTTCGAGTTGTGGATGCGGATTTGTGTCCGGGGAGAAACGCCTGCCGATGTTCTGCGATTTGTCAGCGTATGAAAAAAGACCCTCACAGCCTCATTCCGCATCTCGACAATTTGTATCGAGCGGGCTTTGCTAGACTGACACCGCCGACGGCGAAAATCTTCCCTGCGTGGCAATCACGCAAGCGAGCGGAACTTCGGAATATGCTCGCGGTGCCAACGTTGCGTGTGCTTCGTGCGCGTGCACGGGGGAAGCGGATGAGGGGCGACGTACACATCACCATCCTCGATCTCTCGCTTAGCGACGGGACGATGATGACCGTATACCGCGGCGAACTCGCGCATCCGAAAGTACCATACCGGCCGCTCCTCATGTACCACGGTCATTCCGACGGCGCGCAGACTCTTTTTGGATTCAAGATGACTAAGGCGCGACAAGATTATGCGCTCGAATTTGTCCGTCGCGGCTACACGGTATTTGCGCCTGACCAGCGCGGCTTTGGTCGCCGGCTTGGACCCTCGCCCGTTTTCTATGGCGGCTACACGCGCTCGTGCCGACAGGTTGCGTTTGATCTTCTGCTCCTGGGGAAGACCATACTCGGCGAGCGAGTGGGAGATGCGATGGCACTCGCCGATTGGGTGCGGAAGGAATCTGCGACGAAAACCCCGTGCGTGGTCACGGGGAATTCCGGAGGCGGCACCGTCGCGCTTCTGCACGCAGCACTCGATACCCGCGTGGACGCGGCCATGGTGGGAAGCGCGTTTTGTCCGTTCAAAGCCTCTATCATGGAGCTCCCACACTGCGAGTGTAATTATATTCCGGGACTGCTGCAGTCCTTCAGAGAGATTTGGGAAGTCGGTGCGCTCCTTGCGCCTCGACCGCTTCTGATTGTTCACGGGAAAAAAGACCCGATATTCCCGGCACGCGCGACTCGTCAGGCCGTCGCAGAACTTGTCCGCTACTACGCGCTCGCAGGCGCCAAGAGCGCGAGTGTCGCGGTCCACGTGCACTCCGGCGCTCATTGGTATGACCACGGAAAAGTATTTTCATTCCTCGATGGGCTTAAGCGCGTATGATGCCCCGTATTTCAAGCGTACTTCGAGTGCACTGGCCGGCTCCGCTTGCCGCCCTCATTGTCGCGCTCCTTATCTATGCTCCTGTCATTGCTTTCCCTATCTACGCCGGAAATGCGTACCAGGGGATAAACATTCCTCCCTTTGGTACCGACGAGCACGGCTATCTCACTCGCGCAAAAGAGACGCTTGAGGGAAAGTCGATGGGAGAACCTTTTCTTGCAGAAGGCAAAACTGAAAACGTTGCGTCGTACAGCTCCTTTGAGCGCGGGTTTCTTTTTCCGCTCACGCTGTTTGCGGCGTCCAAGAATATCAACGTCGCGACACTTTACAACACGCTCGGCTTCGTTGGGATTTTCGCACTGATCCTTCTCATCTATGCGTTCGTGTACCGCATATCCTCCGACCGGTGGCTCGCGGTCGCTACAGCGGTGTTCGTTGTCGGCGGATACACCATCACCGAGACGAGAACACTCTTTCATTCCGGCTTCAATATCTACGGCAGAAATCCGTTTCCCTGGGCGAGCTCGCTGCTCTTTTTCGGATATGCACTGTGTTTGTACGAGGGGCTGGTGCGCGAGCGTCCACGCGCACTTATTGGAGCCGCAGTTCTCTTAGGAATTTCCTGCTATGCGTACTTCTACACGTGGACGTTTGAGTTTGCGCTCGCCGGCTCGCTCATTCTTATCTTTCTGGTGCTCCGAAACCTCATTCGTGCCCGCAATGTTTTTCTCGTCGCGCTCGGCGGGGCGCTCATCGGGGCACCCGTCTGGATATCATTACTGTCCGTTGCACACTCTCCTGTAAGTGCCGAAATGAATTTTTATAATTGGGTCGTGTCGAGCCACGTTCCGATTTTCAGCAGGATTGGAACGGTCACCGCAATCCTTTTTGCGCTCTATCTGCGGTTCCGGAGGGATGAGAATATGCCGCTATTCGGCGCGCTCATCCTCGCAGGATGGGTTGCGCTCAATGAGCAGGTCATCACAGGGAAGGTCTTGCAGTACGGGCATTACTACTGGTACTTCGTCACGCCTATCTCTATCGTGGTCGGCGCCTATCTTTTGCAGAAGTTCGCGCCGCAAAAGTTCAAGTTGGTTCTGCCCGTGATTCTTGTAGTCCTCGCGCTCGTAAATACAGTCGGTGGACAGCACAAAGCATTTTTCGCGCACACGTCCGAGAAACTGCACGAACAAGCGTACGCGCCCGCGCTCACGGCACTACGACAAGGACAACCGGGCGTAGTACTCACCGCTATGGATGATTCGTATCCGATGCTAGTTACTATTTATACCGACCGCGATCTCTATTGGTCGGCATCGGCGCTCATTTACAACACACCACAACCGCGTATAGAAGAGTCACTGCTTGTGTACCTCTTTCTCAACAAAGAATCTCGCAGCGACCCGGTTCGCTATTTGACCTCACACCTTGCAAGCGGCGAGACGAATCCATATGTCACGCTCTACAAATCGATAGAAGGATATCGAACAGGTTTCGAATATTACGACTACGAGAAGCGTCTTACAGGAGGCCTCGACCCGAAAATCGCTGAAGTACGAGGACAACTTCTCGATCAACTGAAAGCTGACTATGTGCGAGACTTCTCATCTCCGGTCGATGTGAGCAACATTCTCGAAAAACGCGATGTTCGTTACGTCCTTTGGGACAAGACCATAAGTCCCGAATGGGACATTGCCTTCCTCCACCCGAAGCTTCTCGTCGAGTCACAGGGGGTTGCGCTCTACTCATTCTAGAGTTTGGCAAACGTTTCCACCCAAACTTTCATTCCATCCGTTAGGCCTTTGAGGAAGGCGCGTTCGTCGTCCTTGATGTCTGTGCGAGCCTCTAGTGCTTTCGGTAATTTTTTTGCAAGTTCTGCAAAGCACGCTTGATAGTCTTTGCTTGTGAGCGGTATCGACGCAAGCGTTTCCACGAACCGCATCGTGAGCGCGTGGCCGTAGCGTTCGTTGTCGAGGTCGCGCCAGTAGTTGTGCGGGTTGCGTTCCTGCCGCACGACAGGAGCGCCGAAGGTAATGCAGTCGCCCAAGGTGTTGGTGATGTGTTTCAAAATATATGCCGCCCAGATGTCGTCGTAGCGTCCGATGAGCGGGCTCAAGAAGTATGCAGGAATGACTTCACGCAGAAACGCCGTGTTTTGTGAATTGAACGGCGTCCACGCGTCTTTCGAGATTGCGATGTTCTCTTTTCCGGTATAGGTAACCGCCTCGGTCGGCTCTGCAAAATGATAGAGACGCTCCATCGCGTCGACATCCGGGTCGCCGAGCCAGAGGCCCGCGTTGACGACAGCACGCCCGGTTTGTTTTTTTGTATTCCACTTCTCGGCACGTCGCATCTCCACCGGGAAGCCGCGGTGGTAGAAACGCCGGCCGCGTTTCTCCTTGAGAAGTTGGCACACGTTGACCCATCCGGTATTGGAGCGGACGAACGGGTATTCGCGTTTCTTGCCGAGCACGTGCGAACCGAGGTAATTTTTAGTCACGAGGAAGTTGTCGTCGTCAATCGTGGCAATACGCTCGCAGCCCGCTTGGTACGCAAAAAGAATGCCGACATTACGCCTTTGGATGGAGTTGTACGGCAGATGCGCTTTGAGGGCGGGGAAGCGCAAAAGATATTCTTCCTGCCGCTCGACGGAAAAGTACTCGACTCGAAAGCCCGATGTGGCTTGAAGCTTGGCGCAGTAGCCGGCGGTCTCGGCCGGAGTCTTCTTATCGCCGACGACCACGAAGAGCACGTCGTGTTTGAATTTCTTTGCGTCAGCAGCGTACGCGTCCAAAAGCTTGGGCACGTAGATGGTCGTCGTTACGATAGCGTTTTTTTCACTCATACGATATGGAAGGGAAGTTCCACTCCCTTAAGACGCGCGTGCGCGCCTTCGAGCACGCGGCGCAAGCCTTCGTCGAGCGAGATTTTCGGTTTCCATCCTATTTTTTTGTTGAGGTACTCAACATCGCCGTAGCGCGCCGCGACACCCACCGGTTTGTCGGTCAGCGGTTTGATGGTCGCTTTCTTTCCCTCGAGCTTTAGCATCGTCTCGATGAGCTCGGTGAACGAGGTGAGTTTCCCAGTACCGATGTTGACGCCGCTTCCGTCTTTGACCTTATCGAGTATCGGGAAGAACGCGTCGATGCAGTCATCTATATGAATGAAGTCGCGGCCTTGCTTGCCGGTGCCCCATACTTCTATTGGGTTGTCGCCGCGCGCAACGCGCAGCGCGATGGAGGGAGTGGGGTAGGTGAGGTCTTGGTCTTCGCCGTATCCGGAGAACGGGCGGACGCATGCAATGTGGAGTCCGCGCGTGCGATGCGCGAGTTTGGAGAGATACTCGCCCGTGAGCTTCGACCAGCCGTAGGTGAGGTCGGGCGTGCCCACCGTGCCCGAATCAAAATCGATGAGCGATTCTTCGAGTGAGCGCGAATCCTTCACCCCTTGGAGATTAGTCGGGTAGGAAGCCGAGGACGAGGCGTAGAGAATGCGACCGATGCGCGTATGCGGGCGCGTCGCCCAGAGGAAAAAAAGCGCGTCGATGGCGAGGTCGGTGGCCACAAGAATTGGGTCGCCCTCGATGAGCGAGCGACCGCCTACTATTGAAGCGAGATGGAAGACGTCACCGAATTCCGGCAGTGATTTCGCCGAGCTCGCTTCTGCGTGGTCACGGAAGAAACGCACCGCATCAGTTTTGACGAGCGTGATAGTGCGGCCTTTTGAGGTGTATCGCTCGCGCCCTTTGCCCTTGGTGACTTTCCAACCCCGAACCCATTCGCGCGGAGAGCGGCCGGTGGAGAGGTCGTCGACGAGCCAGATGTCCTTCACTCCGCGCTCCAGGAGGCCTCGCGTCAGGTGGCGTCCTACGAACCCGCAGCCTCCTGTTACCAGTACCGGTTTGTTCCGAGTATTCATTGCGGCTCAGTATAGAGTATTTTCCGTTTCGGCAGAAAGCGTACTCGTATGCCGACACGCACGTAGTCCAGCGTTTGGCCAAAGGAATTGTGACTCATTCCTTCGGTACGTGCGCGCCATGGCGCCTCGACTTCAGTCACGCGGTACCCGAGTCGCAGCGGTTTCACTATCGTTTCAAAAAGAAACGGGAATCGCATCTCTTCCCATCGTATCCCTTTGAGTACCTCGGTTCGGTACGCGCGGTAGGCATAGGTGAGGTCGGTGAGACTTGTCCAATACAGCAGGCGGAAGAAATGCTGGAAGAAAAAGTTGAGCACGAGTTTGAGCGGGTCGTAATTTTCGAAGCGCGCACCGCTTTTCCAGCGGGTCGTCGCGGCGATGTCGTAGCCGTCGTCGATTTTTTCTAAGAGGGCGGGAAGGACCGCCGGGTCGGTCTCGAGGTCAGAGGCCATGACGACCGCGATATCCGTGTGCAGGTGTTCAAAAGAATCTTGCAAAGCCCCGCCGATGCCCGGCTTTTTTTGGTCGAAGGACTCTACGCGCGTCCCGAATTTTTGCGTCAACTTTTGAATACTGTCGCGGCACGCTTGCGTCGTCATTTTCATTGACGTGACAATAAGAAAGCGGACGTCACGGTCGCGCAATGCCGCATCGCTGCGCTCGAGAGTTTGTTCAAGCGAAAATGTCTCGTCTGTCGCGGGAAGTATCAGGGTAACGCTTCTCATGGCAGAACTATGAACGATTTTTTGGCGTACAGGGATTGACTCCCGCGAGTCTTCGTTGCCGCGTCCTGACGGAGTCAACGAACTGCATGAAAGAAGGGTACGTGCTATGCTGGCGGTCACTCGAATTGCCTATGTCGCTCTCCGCACGGTTTTTGGGATGGCTCCGGAAGGAATGGCCCTCGCTTGGGGTAGTAGCCTTGGCCGTCCTCGCCCAGCTCGTGCTCGTTGCCCGCCCTTTTGATTTTTACCTCACCAACCTCCTCACGGACGACGCGTTTTACTATTTTCAGATAGCGCGGCATATCGCGGAGGGGCTTGGTTCGACCTTCGACGGTATCACTCCTACCAACGGCTACCACCCGCTCTGGCTCGTCATCTTGGTCGGCATCTACAAATGGTTCTCTGCGGGCGGAGCGGAATTGGAACTACCGATTCGCGCTGCACTCTATCTCTCACTCGCCTTTAACGCTGCGACTTGGCTCCTCGCAGCGCGTGTCATCGCGCGCGTACCGATGGCAGCGTACCTGCGGGCTATCGCGCTGTTCATTTTTGCGTGCAATCCGTTCCTGCTCTACCAGACGCTGAACGGCCTCGAAACATCGCTCGCGCTCATGGTGTTCGCGCTGTTCACATTGTTTGCGGTGCGCTTCGAAGAGGGAAAGGGAAGCGCGTGGGCACTCGGCATCGTTGCGGGAGCAATGACGCTCGCGCGACTCGATATGGGGCTCTACGCGTTCGCATTTCTTGTCTGGCTCATGTGGACGCGCGGATGGAGTGCATCGCGCAAGGACGCGCTCACCTTTGTCCTGGTTGCGGGCGCAACCGCGGCTCCATGGTTCCTCTGGAATCTCGTCCAATTCCACACGCTGCTCACGTCATCTTCTTTGAGCGAGACGCTTGTGAATCACCAACTCATCGTGCAAGACCACGGCGCGAGTATCGCACAATTCTTGAAAGCGGTTCTCTACTTTTCGCAGCGCGCGCTTGAGGACGTCTTCGAACGAACCGGCATGTATGCACTCGCGTGCGCGTTGTTCGGCGCGGCGCTCGCGCTCCTTTGCGCGCGCGCGCTTCCGCTCCCTCGGACGCGCAAGGAGATTCCCGTTCTCGCCGCGCTCTTCGGGGGATTTGTGCTTCTTTTCATCGGCAATGCATCCGTGCGCTGGACCATGCGCGAGTGGTACTTTGTTTCCTTCGGGTTATTTCTCGCGCTTTTGTGCGCAAACGTGTTGGCGCGCGTCTTCGCGCATATCACGTACAAAAAAAGTGCGGCGCTCGTATTCTTTGCCGCGGTCTTTTTCTCCTTCACTGTTGATTGGAGCAAAGCTTTGAGGGGAGGGGACCAAAGTCCGCTCGACATGCGTGCGGCTGCCATCTGGCAGAGCGAGCATTTGCCGCCGGGGACAAGGGTGGGGGCGTTCAACTCCGGCATACAGGGATATTTTTCGAAGGCGCAAGTCATCAATCTCGACGGGCTGGTGAATAATGCGGCCTATGATGCGCTCCGCGAGAAGCGTTTGTGGGCGTACATACACGAGGCGCGTATTGCATATCTCATTGATTTTCCGTTCTATCTCACGTACCGCTACAAGAGTTTTCTCGGCACCGATACGCCGCAGAGCGACCTTACGCTTGTCACAACGATTGGAAGCAGTAGTCTCTCGGTATGGCGCGTCAAATAATATGAAAAAGAAAAACGAGACGTGGGTGGCGGTCTCAGGCGGGTTCGACCCGCTTCACATCGGACACGTGCGCATGTTTAAGGCAGCTCGCGCGCTCGGCGGGCGGCTCGTCGTTATCCTCAATAATGACAACTGGCTCAGGGCAAAAAAGGGATTCGTGTTTATGCCGCAGAAAGAACGCGCCGAGCTCATCCGTGCGCTTCCGTTCGTCGACCGCGTCGTGATTACCGACCATAAAAAAGGTGATGCGGACAAAAGCGTGTGCCGCGCGCTCGAGAAGGTGCGACCGGATGTCTTTGCCAACGGCGGCGACCGCGTGGCGGGCAACATACCCGAAGTCGCACTCTGCAAACGACTCGGCATCAGAACGGTGTTCAACGTCGGGCACGGCGGAAAGGTGCAATCTTCTTCCTGGATGATAAACAACTCCCGCCGACCTGCATCCAAGACCGTGCGCCCATGGGGCGAGTATTACGGGTGGGACCAGGGTCGCGCATGGAATCTGAAGACCATCTACGTGAAGCCGAACAAGCGACTCAGCCTGCAATACCATCATCACCGCGAAGAGTGGTGGCTGCTTGTAGAGGGCGAGGCGAGCGCAACCGTGCATGAAGGCAAGGACGTGCGCACCGTCCCGCTTAGAAAGGGAGAGGTTTTCCGCGTCGGCAAAGGGCAGGTGCACCGGCTTTCTTCCAAAAAAGGCGGCGTCATCGTGGAAGTGGCGTACGGAGCGTTTGATGAGAACGATATCGTCCGGATAGAAGACGACCACGGCCGGGCCGCACGGCCTCGCGCGAGGCAAAGATGACGTGCTACAATCGGGCGCAATGACACCCGAGAAGATTCTACGGTACGTAGTCCTCGGCGGAGTATTCGCTCTTCCGTTCATCGTCTTTATCGTCACGCGTTCGCTCTTTTTCCCCTTTATCGTCGGTAAGAACTTCGCCTTTCGCCTCCTCGTCGAGCTGGTGACCGCCGCATGGCTCGGCCTCGCGCTCATGAATCCCGCGTATCGGCCGAAGCGCTCGTGGCTTTTGGCCGCCTTCGCCATATTTGTCGTCATTATTGCGATAGCCGACGCGCAGGGCGCATATCCCTTCAAAAGTTTCTGGAGCAATTACGAGCGAATGGACGGATGGGTGACGCTCGCGCACCTCTTTGCTTACTTCGTGGCCGCCGCATGTGTCTTGAATACTGAAAAACTTTGGAAGACGCTTTGGCAAGTCTCGCTCACCGCCTCCGTCCTCGTCGGTCTCTACGGATTTTTGCAGCTCATCGGTGCGGCCGCGCTCGGTCAAGGCGGTGTATCGGGTCTCGAGACGCGACTCGACGCCACCTTCGGCAATCCCATCTATCTCGCGGCGTACATGCTGTTCAATATTTTTATCGCCGCGCTTCTGTGGTCTGAAGAGCGGCGCGGCTCATCCGGCTGGACGCCCCTCACACTTTTCTACGCGGGCACTATCATTCTCGACACGCTCGTTCTTTTCTTTACCGGTACGCGAGGCACGATGCTCGGGCTTGTGGGCGGCGTATTCCTGGCCGTTCTCTGTTACGCGATAAGTATCGGCTCCGGAAGAATGTGGCGTAACGTGGGCATCGTCGTCGGCGCGATTGTCGTTATAGGGGGGCTTCTCTTTGTGGCGCGCGATACCGCCCTCGTGAAGAAGGTCGGCTTTTTGCAGCGTCTTGCGACCATCTCGGTAAGCGACAGTACCGTCAAGGCACGCTTCCTCAACTGGGGCATGGCGCTGGAGGGGGTGAAAGAGCGTCCGCTCCTCGGATGGGGGCAGGAAAATTACGCTATCGTGTTCGACAAGTATTACGACCCGCGGATGTACGGGCAGGAGCAGTGGTTCGACCGCGTGCACAATATCTTCTTCGACTGGCTTGTCGCCGGCGGCATCCTCGGACTCCTCGGCTATCTTTCCTTGTACGCCTGCGCGCTGTGGTGCCTATGGCGCAAGGCGCCATGGAATGCTTCGGAGCGCGCCATCCTTACCGGACTTTTGGCCGCATACTTTTTCCACGACCTCTTCGTCTTCGACAACGTCACGAGCTACATCCTCTTCGCCACGGTGCTTGCGTACATTCTCTGGAAAACGACGGCCGCCGAGCAGGCGCGGCCTATTCCCGAGGGGGAGCTGGTCGCGAAGAGCGCGTATCCGCTCGCGCTCGCGGCTGCCCTCCTGCTCTTTGCGGCAAGTGCGTGGCTTATCAACGGTGCGTCTCTGCAGGCAAATCGCGCGCTTCTGCAGGCGGTTGCGCCGCACTCGGAAGGCGTCTCGAAGAATCTCGAATATTTCAAAAAGGCAATCTCCTACAATGTGTACGGCAATCAGGAAGCGCGTGAACAGCTCGTGCAGGGGGCCGCGCAACTCGCGGGTGTCCAAGGCGTCACCGACGAAGTAAAGAAAGATTTCTTCCAAACCGCGGGCATAGAAATGACGAAACAAATGGAGGCCTCACCGCTCGACGCGCGTTTCCCGCTTTTCTTAGGCATTCTCCTTGATTCGTACGGCAACTATCCGGATGCAACACCGATGCTGCAGCGTGCGCACAGTCTCTCTCCGAAGAAGCAGACCATTCTGTACGAACTCGGCAACAACCTGCTAGCACAAGGAAAGAATGACGAAGCGCTCGCTACGTTCAAAGAAGCGTTTGATGCTCTGCCGGAAAACAGCGATGCGCGCTTCTATTACGCGGCGGCCGCCATTCGTTTCAATAAAGACGCTCTGGCCGATGAATTACTTGCGCCGCTCATTCCGACCGGAGAGGCTGCCGACTCGCGCGTAGCAGCCGCGTACGTGGCGCGCGGACTATACGGCAAGATTGCGGTGATATGGGCCGCGCATGTCAAAGCGGTACCGCAGGACGTGCAAGGCTATTTCACGCTCGCCGCCGCGTACTTCGGCTCGGGCGAACAGGCGAAAGCTATTGCGGTTTTGGAAGAGGCCGGTCGCGTCATTCCGAGTTCCAAAGAGCAAGCCGATGCTCTCATCGCCGATATCAAAAGCGGAAAAGCGAAGGTGCAATAGGTTTTCATTTGCCCCCGACAAGATTGCGGGCCTATGTCCCGTCGGTCGCACGAGCATCTTACTATTACAATTTCAGCCTAGGCGCTAATTGTAATAATCAGGCTGTCTCATCCGAGGCCGAACATACGCGCAACTCGCACCCGGCTTGAGATCGTTTCAGCCACAATGAGTTCAACATAGTCCGCTATTCCGTAATAGTCTGCAACAACCCCAATCTCCTCCTCACAAGGGTACACGTGCACAAACGCCGATTTCTGTAGCGGCACAAACCCCAGACGCTTTAGGCATCCGGCAAATGCGTCCCGCCCTCGTTTCTGACCGTTGGGGATGTCAAACAGTACAATTCGAAACTTTCTGTCCCAACGCGTCTGTTTTTGAGGCTGTAATGCATGGAGCGCGGCACGCCGGGATACCTTATGTCCGGATTCGGTAAGTTCTATCCGCGCGCCCGAAGCATTTTTTTTGATACGGACATACTTTTTGCCGATAACGTACCGGGTCACGTTCCACAGTTGTCGGTTTGAAAGATCCTGAAGCTCTCTGAACTCCCGCACCATTTTGTAGAAACTCCGTGACGTCCCGGCCGGATGATGCAGCTGGGCGATGAGCGCATTTGATATCGTCGCCACGACTCGTTCGAGTATGTCAGGTCGGGAGGATACTTTCATCGGCGAATTATGACATATTCAGCCTAGGCTGGAATTGTAATAATGTGGAAAAGATCGTCGCTTTGTACAGTTTTTATTTTTAGAATTTTGCGGCAAAGCCGAATCAAAAAACTTTTTGAGTTATCCACAAAGTGCGGTGAGAAATCGGATATATTCGGCACAGAGTGCAATAATTAAATTAACGCATCTTCGCGTATGTGCGCGTGAGAGCGGGGTCGATCGTTAGCTCAAGCAAATTTATTTTGAAAAATACTATGGCGAAGAAAAAGAAGGCAAAGAAGGCGAAGAAAAAGCACCGCTAGTGCTTCAAAACGACCCCTCCTCCGAGGGGTCGTTTTGTTTTTGTGATAGCGCGAGTGGTGATAGGATGTCCAAACAATGGCTTTTTGGAACATATTTGTGGGCGACGAGAACGCCTCCGCGCTTAAGCGTGCGGAGCCCATCGTGGCTAAGGCGGGTGCGCTCGAAGAAGGCCTTACTGTTTTGAATGATGCGCAATTGAAAGAAAAAACCGCGGACCTGAAGAAGCGGCGGAAGGGGGGAACAGAACTCGAGACACTGGCACCGGAGGCGTTCGCGCTTGTCCGTGAGGCTTCCAGGCGCACGTTGAAGCAGCGACACTTTGACGTCCAACTTATCGGCGGAATGATATTGCACAACGGCGACATCGCCGAGATGCGCACGGGAGAAGGGAAGACCTTGGTCGCGACGCTCCCGGCGTATTTGAATGCGCTCGAGGAAAAAGGTGTGCACGTCGTTACCGTCAACGACTACCTCTCACGCCGCGACGCGGTGTGGATGGGACAAATATATTACGCACTCGGCCTCTCGGTCGGTATTTTGAATCACGAAGCATCGTTTATATACGACCCCGAGCACGTATCGAAGGAGGCGCTTGCCGCGGAGGATAAAGAACGCGATGAAGTCGGCGGATTCAAAGTGCTGCACGATTTTTTGCGCCCGTGCACACGCCGCGAAGCGTACGCCGCCGATATTACCTACGGCACCAACAACGAGTACGGATTCGATTACCTCCGCGATAATCTCGAGTACGAGCCTGAAAAACTCCGCCAACGCGAGTATCACTTTGCGATTGTTGACGAGATAGACTCGATTCTGATTGATGAAGCGCGCACGCCGCTCATTATTTCGGCGCCGGTGTCCGATGCGGAGTCGCTCTACCAGCGCTTTGTAGGCATCGCCCGTACGCTGACTCCGGAGACCGACTACACCGTTGACGAGAAGCACAAACAAATATCGCTCTCGGACTCCGGCATCGAAAAAGCACAGGCGGCGCTCGGCGTCGGCAATATATACACCGATGCCGGCATCAAGTACGTGCATCATCTCGAAACGGCTGTACGCGCGCAGGCGCTCTACCGCCCTGACAAAGAGTACGTCGTGCGCGAGGGGCAGGTGGTTATTGTCGATGAATTTACCGGACGTTTGCAGCCCGGTCGAAGGTGGTCCGACGGCCTGCACCAAGCCATCGAGGCAAAAGAGGGTGTGATGGTGCAACAAGAGAGCCGCACGTTTGCCTCCATCACGTTCCAGAATTATTTCCGCCTGTACAAAAAACTGGCGGGCATGACCGGTACCGCCGTCACCTCTTCCGAGGAGTTTTACAAAGTCTACGGACTCAACACGGTAGTCGTGCCGACCAACAAAGCGACGGTACGCAAAGACCACGACGACCAGATACTCCAGAGCGAAAACGGGAAGATGCGCGCCATCGCCCGCGCCGTACGTGAGCGCCATGAGAAGGGTCAGCCCGTCCTGGTCGGCACCGTGTCGGTAGAGAAGAACGAGGTACTTTCCGCGCACTTTACGCAGGAAGGCATTCCGCATGAAGTGTTGAATGCGAAGAACCACGAACGGGAAGGGGAGATAATCGCGCAGGCGGGGCGCAGGGGCGCGGTGACTATCGCGACCAACATGGCCGGCCGCGGCGTCGACATCAAGCTCGGCGGCAACCCGGGCACTCCGGCCGAATACGACGCCGTCAAAGATGCGGGCGGTCTCTTTGTGCTCGGCACGGAGCGGCACGAAGCGCGCCGCATCGACAATCAGCTCCGCGGCCGCGCCGGTCGCCAAGGCGATCCCGGAGAGACGCAGTTTTTTGTCTCGCTTGAGGATTCGCTAATGCGTATTTTTGCCTCCGACGTCATCAAACGGGTGATGGGCACGTTCAAGATTCCGGAAGACGAGCCGATTTATAATTCCATGATCACGCGCTCGCTCGAAAAAGCGCAGACGCGCATCGAGGAGTTGAATTTTGATGCGCGTAAACACGTACTCTCATACGACGACGTGCTCAACATCCAGCGCCAAAGTATCTATGGACGTCGTCGTGCACTCCTGGTGGGGAACGAAGCCGCCGTCGACGAAGAGCTCACGCGTCTCTCTGAAGCGGATGCCGCATTCACGGACGCAGTCTCCAAAAAGAAAGCGGAGCTCGGCGTTTCGTTTTATCCGCTCGTGCGCCGTTTCCTTCTGCAGACTGTCGACTATCTCTGGGTTGAGCATCTGGAGGCAATGGAATATTTGCGCTCGAGTGTGAATCTCCGAGCCTACGGACAGCGTGACCCCCTTGTTGAATACAAGAAGGAAGGTCTGCAGCTTTTTCGGCGGATGGAGGAGACATACTCACTCCAAGTTATTAACGCGTTACCGAATTTGGGCCTACCTACCGGACAGGCAGGCGCTCCATCACAGCAACCGGCCCCGCAGCAATCGGTTGTTTCCGCTGCACGGACGATTACCGCCTCAGGCTCCGCCCCGGTCAAAAAGGAATATGAGCGCAACGACAAAGTCACTATAACGAACGGTACCGAGACGAGAGAAATGAAATACAAGAAGGCGGAGGCACTTCTCGCGGAGGGTTGGAAGATAGTTTCGTAGCAGCCCGCGCCGAGACGGGGTGTGGATAAGATTAGTCCACCCACCTGGCCTGTCGTTTCGGCACTTCCCCGTCACGGGGGAGGGAGACGCAGGTCCACCCGACTACACAACCAATATTTTGCAAGCCGAGATACCGTTATTTCTCCGTGCTCGGAAGGCCGAGAACTTCTTTTGCCGTGTCATTCCGATAGTGTGGATGATCCCGAAACTCCCGGATGCCTTACGCTGAGCGCGTCCGCACAACGGGGCGGCGAAGCAAAGCTCGTTGCTTCGAGATTACCGTATCTGGTAGAGTGGCGCTATGAGCGAATACGTCCCCACTATCGGACTCGAGATACACGCCGAGTTGAATACCAAGACTAAAATGTTTTGCTGCTCCAAGAACGACGCCGACGAAGAGCGACCCAATGTGAACGTGTGTCCGGTGTGTCTCGCGCATCCGGGTACGCTCCCGGTCATCAACAGGGAAGCGGTGCACCAGGTGCTTCGTGTGGGCACCGCGCTGTCCGGCCAACTTGCCGACTACACCGAGTTCGACCGCAAAAATTATTTTTATCCCGACCTGCCGAAAGGGTACCAGCTGAGTCAGTACGAATTTCCGCTCGTCTCCGGCGGCACGCTAAACGGCGTCGCTATAACCCGCGTCCATCTCGAGGAAGACACCGCGAGCTCGATGCACGATGACGACACCGGTGCCACGACGATTGACTTCAATCGCGCGGGCGTGCCGCTCATGGAACTCGTTACTGAGCCGGTCATGCATTCCGCAAAAGATTCGGGTGATTTTGCACGCGAGTTGCAGCTGCTCCTCCGCAATCTCGGCGCGAGCAACGCCAACATGGAAAAGGGTGAGATGCGCGTGGAGGCAAATATTTCCGTAGCGCCGAAGGGGAAGCTGGGGACGAAAGTCGAAATAAAAAATCTCAATTCATTTCGCGCTATGGAGCGTGCGGTTGAGTACGAGATAAAACGTCAGACCGCACTCCTCGAGAAAGGAGAGGTGGTTCTGCAACAAACGCTCGGATGGGATGACGGCAAGCAGGCAACGTTTGTGCAGCGCATCAAAGAAGGAAGCGCAGACTACCGATACTTTCCCGATCCCGACCTCCCGAGTCTCAAACTCTCGGAACAGCAGGGCTTCGATGCGGCCACGCTGCAAGCCTCGCTTCCTGAGCTTCCGGGCGCCCGTAGGATGCGCTACAGTGCCCTCGGTTTGAAGAAAGATGATATGGAGCTTTTTGTAGGGGAGCCGGTCCTAGGGGCCTTTTTTGACCGAGTTACGACCAACGGGACGGACAAACAATTCTCGCTGCTGGCCGCAAATTTTATCGCCAACGACCTCGTAAAAATAATCCGAGATATCGAGGGGCGAGATTCAGGATATCAATCCGAGATTCCGATATCAGTCCATAATTTCGCATCTATCGTCCGAATGGCCTCAGAAGGAAGGGTCTCTTCCCGCGTCGCCAAGGATCTACTCCTTGTCTATACGAAGGGTGAGAGTTCGTTACCGACAGCGTATGCTGAATCCAAGGGTCTTCTTCAGACATCTGACACCTCGGCTCTTTCCGGAGCAATTGATGCTGCCATCACCGGCAATCCTGCTGTAGTAGCTGATTACCGCGCAGGCAAGGCAGCCGCACTCGAATATCTTGTGGGTCAGTGCATGAAAGCCCTGCGGGGGTCAGGCAATCCGGCCGCTTTGCGCAAACTCCTTCAGGAAAAACTTGCTTAGGACGGGTAATCCACACATTCTCGCCTTTCAACTCCGTATCTCGACTCCCCGATATATACTGACTCGATGGCAGCGGGTTCTGAAATTATCGTTGACGGAGTTGCTTACGTGCTTTCGCGCACGGCTGCGGAAACGACCGGGTATGCGCAAGATTACGTCGGACAGCTAGCTCGCAGCGGTGCGATTGAGGCCCGCCGTATCGGCGGCATGTGGTACGTGTCGCTTGCGTCTTTGCATTCATACAAGACGAAGGCTGAGGAGTACGTTCCTACGCCCCCACAAACGCCACAGAAGACCGAGCCTGAGGCGCTGATTTCTTTCGATGGCGGTGACTACATTTCTGCCTCAAAAGCCTCGGAAGTGACCGGCTATCACCCCGATTATGTGGGTCAGCTAGCACGCGCCGGACAGGTATTAGCTAGACAGGTGGGCAGCCGCTGGTACGTGCACAAAGAGGGTCTGTTTGCGCACAAAAAAGAAAAAGATGCACTTCTTGCTGCGGTGCAGGCAGATTCCGTCGGCCTCAAACGACCTTTTGAAATTGGCCCGATATCAATAGGAAATGCTAGCTATAACGGAAATACACCTTTATTTACCTACGTCACCGACGAGCGAGAACTCCTGCCTACGCTCTCCGGAGGGTCAAAGGAAGGTGAACTTGAAACGAAGATTCCGATACGGATTAGCCCCGTGAGGTACGCCTCTACGTCGCTTCCCGCGCCTGAAAACAGCAGAGGGTCAAAGCAGTATCGCCGCGAATCCACGAAATCACGCAAATGGTTGTTCATAGCGGCCGCCGCAGCTACGGTCGTGATATGCGTCGCCGTCGGCTTCAGCACGTTAAAGCAGGGAGCCGAATACGCCCAAAGGAACACCGTTAAGAATAGTGGCGCAGCCTTAGCAGCTGGGGCCGCAGGGGCTGTTTCTTCTCTCGGGGACGTACTCGAGAGACTCCTGGCGCGCGAGTTAACCTACTTTAGGAAAAATTAGGCCGTATTGTTCTTAGTCTCTGTATCTCGGTATTCCGAGAATTGTTTTTTGTTGGCACAATCTCGAGAATGGATCTCTATCCGCTGTTTTGATTTCTTTCTAGCAGTCTCTGCGCCGAAGGTATTTTCGCCGCAACTACTTGTTTGTGACGCAAATCGGTCGGCCGGTCGACGTTTTTTTCATGACCTCACTGCGCCGCCGCTTTTTTTGCATTATCCCCACAAATGAAGAAAAAAACGGCGTGTGCGCCAAAAAAATCGAGTAAGATTATCGGGTAATCGAAGTCGTGCTAACGAACTCATAAGGTTTCAAAGCGCAAATTCAAAACGTAATTTCTTCAGGAAGCTTCATCCAATCTTATGTCGCTTTGCCGAACTGAAAATCACACCCGCTGCCGAGGCGGTTCGTGCGCACGTTCTGGCTAGTACTGTATGACCGACGAAATATTTTTTGACGGTATCAGGTATATATCAGCGGGCGACGCTGCATCGTCTGCCGGCTTTACGCGCGACTATGTCGCGCGTCTTTCGAAACAAGGAAAGGTCATCGGTCGTCGCATCGGGAAGCAGTGGTACGTCAGCGAGGACTCTCTGAAGGAATTCGTCGCCGATCAGGCGGAATCTCGCGCCAGGCGCGCTCAGGAGCTCGTTGAATCACGCAAGATGGAGTATCAGGCGAATGCCGCGACGTACTCCCATATCGAACCGGAGATTTCGCATGCGGCTCCGCGCGTCATCGAGGAAACAGTAACGAAACTTCCGAGTGAAAGCGCCGGCTGGAGCACGAAAGTTCCGGCGTTTGGCGTTTCCGTGCCGGCAAAAAAACATGTGTACTCGCTCGCACCCGGAGTCGAGCTCACGCACAAACTTCTCGCAATGATCGTGACCGCGGTCTTTGCCGTCGGGACGCTCGCCATCGCGGAAAATCAATACACGCGAATCGCAGCGCGTGCGGCATCGGAACACCTCACCCTTGGAGAATCCGCGCGCACGCAGCTTGCGGCGGTTGCGGCAAATCCGACGAGTCTTTTCGGCGACGCGTTTCAGAATATCGCGCGCTCTATTAATAGCGGTATCGACCATCTTTTCTTTACCGCGGTCTATCATCCCTCGGAGACGGCGGATATTCCCGTGCCGTCTTCTCCGACGGTTACCGTCAATGTCACACCGCAGACTCCCGCTACCACAACGGAAGCCGTTCCTTCGCCCGCGCAATCATTCACCGCGACGCAGACTTCTCCTTCGAAACCCCTCACGCAAACTATCATCAATCAGCCGGTCATTGAGCGCGTTGTGGAAACACAGCGCATCATCACGGAAGGCGGTATCACGGAGGCGCTGCTCGACTCAAGGCTACAACAGCTCAATAACAAACTCAGTTCGCAAATTTCCGCGCTGACCGCGCAGGGTTCGGCAAATAGCGCGGCCGTTTCGCAGACCTACCAAGTGATTGCGCAGAGCACAAAGATTGACCAGCTCACGAACACACACATCAACACCCCGATTATTTCGGGAGGCTCTATTTCCGGCGCATCAATCTCCGGCGCATCAATCTCAGGCTCCGACCTCACTATTTCAGGCAACGTCAGTCTCGGAGCCGCGACGTCGACTTCGCTTGCGGTCACAGGCACCGGTACCTCCACCTTCGCCGGCGGCGTGCAGGCCACCGCGCTCGACATCACGTCGACTTCCGCATCTTCCACTTTCGCCAACGGTATCGTCATCAACGGAGGCTGTGTCAGCGTAAACGGCGCATGTCTTGGCTCTGCGCAGGTAGCCGGAAGCGACACGCAGATACAATTCAACAACGCGGGCTCTCTCGGCGGCTCCAGCAGTCTCACGTTCTCCTCGGCGACCAACAAGCTGACCGTGCCGAACGCCTCGACAACGCTCCTCACCGTGGCCACTTCTATCTATGGTGCCGGTCTCTCCACTTGCTCCGGCACGACCAACAAACTTCTGTACAATTCTTCGACCGGGCAATTCTCCTGCGGTACCGACTTGCAAGGCTCGGGCGGCGCGAGCGCGTTCGCCACTTCCACCGACAACTTGCTCGTGTATCCCTCGTCCACATCCTACGTTGTTGCCATCGGCGCTTCCGCCACCTCGACGACCGGAAACATTCTTGAAGTCGTAGGCAACTCGCTCTTTCGCGGCTCGGTGACAACGCACGGATCGGAAACCGCTTCAAGCTTCACGGCGACCTCCACTACGGCAACTTCGCAATTCACTCGAGCATCCACGACGCTCCTCTCGGCATACAACGGCCTCTTCGTCGGCGGCTCCGCCACCACCTCTATCTATGGAAGCGCCACCTCCACCTTCGGCGCGGGAGTAAGCGCAAGTGCACTCAATATAACGTCATCGTCCGCGTCCTCCACCTTCGCCAACGGCATCATCATCAGCGGCGGCTGCGTGAGTGTGAACGGCGCGTGTCTCGGTTCGAGCAATGTCTCGCTCTCTGCGGCTAATACGTGGAACGCACTCCAGATATTTGCCTCCGGCTTCGTTGCGAGTGCCTCCTCCACCATTTCCTCCGGATTATTCTCGGCGAACGGGGGAGCCTCCACCACCAACCTCACCGCATCCGGCACCGGTTACTTCGCCACCGCATCCACCACCAACCTCACCGTCTCCGGCGCGCGCAGCGGACTCCTGGCTACCGACGCCACGGGAGTCGTCACTGCATCCACTACCATCGGCCTCAATTTCGGCGGCACCGGAGCCACGACCGCAGCAAACGCAAGGACAAATCTTGGCGCAGCTGCAAACGGGGCGAACAGTGACATCACGAGTCTCGCCGGTCTCACGACCGCACTCACCGTCGCGCAGGGCGGCACCGGCTCCACGACGCTGAGCGGCGTTCTCAAGGGCAACGGTACCGGAGGCATTCAATCCGCCGTCGCCGGCACCGACTACGAAAACGCGCTCACGTTCAACTCCGGGCTCACACGTAGCACCAACACCGTCACGCTCGATATGACCAACGCCAATACGTGGAGCGCTCTCCAGAAATTTAACTTCGCTTCCTCCACGCTCTTCTCGGTCTACAACGGCCTCTTTGTCGGCGGCGGTGCTACCACTTCAATATATGGTAACGCCACCTCCACCTTCGGCGCGGGAATTGCCGCGACCTCACTCAACGTCACATCCGCCACCGCATCTTCCACCTTCGCGAACGGCATCATCCTCACCGGCGGTTGTATCGCGGTCAACGGCGCGTGTCTCGGTTCGAGCAACGTCTCGCTCTCGGTGGCCAACGCGTGGAGCGCGCTGCAGACCTTCCAATCAGGTTTCGTCTCGCAGGCATCCTCGACCGTCGTCGGTCTCTTCACCTCCACCAACGCATCCACCACCAACCTCACCGCCACGACCGGTTACTTCGCCACCGCTAGCACCACCAACCTCACCGTCTCCGGCGCGCGCAGCGGACTCCTGGCTACCGACGCCACCGGAGTTGTGACTGCTTCGACCACACTCGCAGTCAATGTCGGCGGCA
The DNA here is from genome assembly GCA_943359705.1 of Candidatus Nomurabacteria bacterium. Taxonomy (GTDB): domain Bacteria; phylum Patescibacteriota; class Minisyncoccia; order Phycocordibacterales; family UBA2100; genus UBA10103. Next base: position 24,916 of record CALRIB010000005.1, read on the forward strand.
CCGGCTCCACGACGCTGAGCGGCGTTCTGAAGGGCAACGGCACAGGAGGCATCCAATCGGCAGTCGCCGGCACCGACTACGAAAACGCCCTCACCTTCAACTCCGGCGTCACACGAAGCACCAACACCGTGACGCTCGATATGACCAACGCCAATACATGGAGCGCTCTCCAGAAATTCAATTTCGCTTCCTCGACTCTCTTCTCGGTCTACAACGGACTCTTTGTCGGAGGAAGCGCGACGACGTCAATATATGGTAACGCCACGTCGACCTTTGGGGCGGGGATTGCGGGCACGTTCCTCAACATCACCGGCACCGGCGCCACCTCCACATTCGCGAGCGGACTCAACATCACCGGCGGATGGTTCTCCATCAACGGTTCGTGTGTGGGCGGCTCGGGCGGGGGAAGCGGTACCGTCACCAGCGTCGCGACCGACGGCACGCTCACCGGCGGCACCATCACAACGACCGGCACTCTCAGCCTCAATCTTGCCAACGCGAACTCGTGGAGCGCGCTCCAAGTCTTCGCAAAAGCATCCTCGACGCTCGCCTCCGTCATAAGCGCGCTCTATGTCGGCGATAGCTCGACGACCACCATCAAGGGTTCCGCCACCTCGACCTTCGGCGCCGGCATTCAAACCACTGCACTCAATGTGACTTCTGCGACCGCGTCTTCGACCTTCGCCAACGGCATCATCATCAGCGGCGGTTGTCTCTCGGTCAACGGCGCATGCCTCACTTCGGGTGGCGGGGGAGGCACAAGTGCGTGGCCGTTCACTCCGTCCTCGTACGCCGGTCAAGCGGCACAAAGCACCTCCACCACTCTCTGGTTCACCGGCTCTCCGCTCTCGCTCGCAGCTTCTTCCACGTTCTTCACCCAAGCCTCGACCACACTCTTCACCAACTCCGGCAACTCGTACTTCACCAATCTCGCCTCTGCGCTGCTCGCTGTCGACAACACCGGCAAGCTTGTCTCCACCACCACCATCGGCACCAACCTCCTCTCCGCCAACGCAGTCACGGTGACAGCGGGAAGTGGTCTCACCGGCGGCGGTAACGTCGCACTCGGCGGCACCATCACACTCACCAATCCATGGAATTGGAGCCTCATCTCCAACTTCGGCACCAACACCAACGCCACCACTACTCCCACGTGGTACCAGAGCGGTCTCTTCGCTTCCTCCACCTCGCAATTTGTGTACGCCTCCTCCACCGCTTTCAGCATCTCGGGCACGGGATTCTTCGGCACGGCAAGCACGACCAACCTCACCGTTTCCGGTTCGCCTTCGGGCGTTCTCACCACCGGTTTGACCGGAGTTGTAACCGCTTCGAGCACGCTCGCGGCGTCGGTCGGCGGCACGGGCAACACTTCGTACTCTGTCGGCGACATTCTCTACGCCAGTGCATCCAATGTGCTCACCAGGCTCGCCGTTGGTTCTGCCGGTCAAGTACTCAAGGTTTCCGCCGGCATTCCGGGCTGGGGAGCAGACAACACCGCCTCCGGCGGCGCAAGCATCTTCGCCACCACGACCGACTCGCTCGCGATTTATCCCTCCACTGTCGGCAACGTCTTCCTCCTCGGACAAAGCGCGACCACGACGACCGGCAACATCCTCGAAGTGTTGGGCGACTCACTCTTCCGCGGCAACCTCATCAGCTACAACAGACTGACCGCGCCTTCCTTCAACGCAACAAGTTCGACCGCCTCGTCGTTCATCCAGGCATCGTCGACGCGCTTCTCCGTCTTTGACAAAGCGTATTTCGGCGGCAGCGCGACCTCGTCGTTCGACTCCACCGGCGCGCGCTCGCGCGCCACCGCACTCACGGTAGGGAACGGCGG
>CALRIB010000006.1 GCA_943359705.1 Candidatus Nomurabacteria bacterium
TCCGGCGGCGGCATGACGAGCTACCTCGTCGACCTCGAACCCTCGTCTATCCGCGACATCAACGCGATGGTCGCTCTCTACCGCCCGGGACCAATGGCTTTTATCCCGGAGTACATAGCGCGCAAGAAAGATGCAAAGCTCGTTCGCTACCTCGACATGCAATTGGAGCCGCTCCTCAAACACTCGTACGGCGTCATCGTCTACCAAGACGACGTGCTCCTCATCGCCATTCACATCGCAGGGTACAGCTGGCTCGAAGCCGACGCCCTGCGAAAAGCGATGGGGAAGAAGATACCGAAAGAAATGGCCAAGCAAAAAGAGAAATTCACGAAAGGCTGCGTCGCGCACGGGATGAAAAAGGAGGCCACGCAGAAATTGTGGGAGCAAATTGAAACCTTCGCCGCCTACGGTTTCGGCAAAGCGCACGCCGCAAGCTACGGCAATCTCGCCTACAAGACCGCATACATGAAAGCCAACTTCCCTGTGGACTACATGGCCGCGCTCCTCACCGCCGAAGCGGGCGACGTAGAGAAAATCGCCGAAGTAGTGGCCGAGTGCAAACGCATGGGCATCAAAGTCTGGCCGCCCTCCGTGCAGGAGAGTAAAGGCAACTTCACAGTCATCGATAACGACAGCATTCGCTTCGGCCTCTACTCCATAAAGAATTTCGGCACCGGTGTCGCCGACTCGATCATTTCCGCTCGGGAAAAGGGAGGCGCCTTTACCGACATAGCAGATTTTCTCGGCCGCATCACCGACAAAAATCTCAATAAAAAATCGCTCGAAGCGCTCGTCCAGTGCGGCGCTTTCGACGACATGGGACTGAGCCGCGGAGAGCTCATCGCCAACATCGAGACACTTCTCGGCTTTTACCGCGAGGTTTTCAAAGTCCCGACTGACCAAGTGTCGCTTTTTGCGGCGATGCCCGAGAGCGAGAAAACGGTGCGCCTCGAATTGCAGCCAGCCGGACCGGTGCCGATGGACGTACTCCTTGGCTGGGAAAAAGAACTACTCGGTCTCTACGTGTCCGGCCATCCGCTCGACAAGCACAAAGAAATACTGACAAAGCAAAAAATGGACATCAAAACCGGCAAGGAAAAATTTCCGCGCGGCGTGGAGACGGTCATCGCAGGATTTCTGGAAACCGTGCAGCCCATTCTCACCAAGAACGGCGAGCGCATGGTCTTCGCGCGACTTTCGGACTTTTCCGACGGCATCGAGATCGTGGCATTTCCGCGCGTCATTAAAGAAAACGACGCCATCTTTGCCGCGGGCACATGCATTATGGTCAAAGGCAGGTTCTCGGAGAGAAATGGAGAGGCCAGTTTTGTTGTGGAACGAGCAAAGGCACTTTAAATTTGACATACTCCGTAAATCGGGTTACAAATCATTTACTGCACCTTCCAGGAAAATAGAGGAAGTCCCATGCACGGAATTCAGGCAGATGCTCTGCGAGCTGCAGAAGAACTGAGTCTTGCGGGAGCCGAACATTCGAGTCTCTCGTCTGTTTCTGAGTTCGTGCTCAAGATCGAGTATGAATTCGACCCGGCGTGGTTCCACGGTCGCTTCTGGCTCGCTGTTGCACGCCAACTCAAGCTGACCAAGCGCGTCCGCGACAAATCATGCGGGCGAGGGCACCTGTTGTTCTTCCGCATTAGGAGAATATATCGGCGGACTCGGGATTTTGCGAATCCCAAAACGCGGGCAGAAATACCCGTGGCCGATATTCCCCTGCGCCACAAAGAAGCTCGGGACTTCTGTCGGGTGGTCGCTGAGACAGACCCGATGTAATCCCAAGAACGGCGGTCCCTCGTGGCCGCCGTTTCGTTTTTTAGAGAGTGCTGCTATGATGCGAATCATTATGGCGAAGCCGGATGCAAAAGACCAAGGTGCCGATGCTTCGTCATCCTCACGCGACCATCGCAAGCTCGGCCAGGAACTCGACCTTTTTGTTACTTCAGAACTCGTCGGCAGCGGTCTCCCCCTCTGGACGCCGCGCGGCACCATAGTGCGCCAAGAACTCGACCGATTTGTATGGGAAATGCGCAGCGCACGCGGATACGAACGCGTCACGATTCCGCACATCACAAAGAAAGAACTCTACATAACATCCGGCCACTGGGAAAAGTTTGCCGACGACCTCTTCCGCATCACTTCGCGTGAAGGCCGCGAGTACGCGCTGAAGCCGATGAACTGCCCGCACCACACACAAATATTCGCGCGAAAGCCCCACAGCTGGCGCGAGATGCCGCAGCGCTACGCCGAAACGACAATGGTGTACCGCGACGAGCAATCGGGTGAACTCGGCGGCCTCACCCGCGTGCTCTCCATCACGCAAGACGACAGCCACGTATTCTGCCGCGAAGCCCAGGTGAAAGAAGAATTTTTCCGCCTCTGGGACATCGTCGATATTTTCTACATCGCCTTCGGTTTCAAACTGCGAGTGCGACTCTCCTTCCACGACCCCAAAGAGCCGGAAAAATATCTCGGCACCAAAGAGACGTGGAAAAACGCCGAGAACGCGCTGCGCGAAATTGCGCAGGAGCGCAACGCCGACTTTTTCGAAGCGCCGGGCGAAGCTGCGCTCTACGGGCCCAAAGTCGACTTCATGGCCACGGACTCCATCGGCCGCGAGCACCAGGTAGCCACGATTCAGCTCGATATGAACTTGCCGGAGCGTTTCGACCTCGTGTGCATCAATGAAAAAGGCGAGCGCGAGCGCATTGTGATGATTCATAGCGCGATAATGGGCTCTATCGAGCGCTTCACGGCCGTCCTACTCGAACACCTCGAGGGCAAACTTCCCACATGGCTCTCCCCTTGTCAGGCCAAAATACTGCCCGTCTCGGAAAAGCACCTCGAATACGCCACCGAGGTACTCCACAAGCTCCGCGAGTCGGGCATCCGAGCCGAAATATCTAAAGCCGACGAATCACTCGGCAAACGCATCCGCGAGGCCAAAATGCAAAAGACCCCGTACCTCCTCGTTGTCGGTGACGAAGAAGCAGGCGCGATGACGGCCTCACTCGAGAGTCGCGACAAAGGAAAAATCGGAGTACTCGACCTCGACGACATTGCCGCCAGATTGGAAACGGAAATTCGCATGCGTTCATAACAAAAACTTCCCCGTTCGGGGAAGTTTTTGTTCTCTCTGTCAGAGACGGAGGATTAACTGCGCGTGATGACGATGCGAGGAGCGTCGTTACCGCTCGAGCGTTGAACGCTCATGCTGTCTTTCGAAGCGCCGACCGAGTAGGTTGTCTCAGACACCTCGCGAGCCGGAATGAATTCGCGCGCGGAGATGGGAGAGAGAACGCTTTCCGAAACCTGCTTCTTTGCGAAGAGCGAGGGAGCTGCGACGTCACCCGAGACCGCAACCGGAGCCGGTGCACGAGTCGCTACCTTAGCTGTTGCAAGAGAGGCGAAGGCGACCGAGCCGAGCTTGAGGCCTGGCATGTAGTAGACGACGAGGTAGGCGCCGGCAACCGCGAAGGCGAGAAGCGAAGCGAAGTACATCGCGTTGCCGAAGGGACCGAAGTCGAAGCCCGTGTACGGAATCTGAGAGAGTGAGACCGAGACACCGTTGACCGTTACGAACGTGTTGCAGACCTGTGTGCGACCCATCCAGTCAGTCACCGTGAGCGTGTAGCTCGTGGAGCCGCTCGGACGAACCGCGAGAGAACCGTTCGGAGAAACGCTACCGATTCCGTCGGAGAGCCATGCGCTTGAGGCGCCGTAGCTTGTCCAAGAGAGGTAGGCAGCCTGACCGTTCTGCACGTAGTTCGGAGAAGCCGTGATTGTGCAGGAGAGGTTCTGAACCTGTTGCTGCGGGAAGACGTACTGTATCGGGCGGTATGCCGTCGCTACCTGCGAGACCGGAGTGACCGTCGAGGTGTTGAAGCTACCGTTGACCGAGTTGTCGATGTTGTTGACGTTGGTGTTGCAGCTATTGCCTGTGCACGTGTTGCTTGTGAAGTTGCTTGCAGGCTGCTGGCGTTGGATTTGCTGCTGTTGCTGTTGCTGTTGAGCGTACTGCATGATCGGCTGAATGACCGGAGCAGGCTGAGAGTAAGAGACCGAGGAACCCGAACGGCTTTGCGGCATGCTCGGAGCCGAGTATCCCGGCGCGCTCACACTGAAAGGACGCTGTTGAGACTGTTGACCGAACGATTGCTGGCCACCGCCGAAACCCTGTTGGCCGAAGCCGCCTTGCTGGCCATAGCCGCCTCCAAAGCCTTGTTCACCGAAGCCCGAACCACCGCAGTCGAAGTCACAGCCGGCATTCGCGCCGCCGAAGTTGTCTGAGGCGCCCATGTAGCCAAGATTGTCGGAGGCACCGAAGTAACCCATGTCGCTGGAGTTCCCGCCAAAATAGCCGAGATTGTCGGATGCACCAAAGTACCCGAGATTATCAGACGCTCCGAAGTAACCCATGTCGTTGGAGTTCCCGCCAAAATAACCGAGATTGTCGGAAGCACCGTAGTACCCCATGTCATCGGAGCTTGCACCGACGTAACCGCCGTTGTCAGAACCACCGTAGTAACCAAGGTCAGAACTGTCAGCACCGCCGTAGTAGCCGATGTTGTCGGAGGCGCCGTAGTAGCCCATGTCATCGTCTGCGTGAGCGACAATGGCAAATGCGCCCAAAGAAAACACTGCCGCAATCGCGAAAACCGAAACAGAAGCGAACGTAGTCTTTATAGAAGCATTTGTCATAATCGTTTAATTAATTTCTCTAGAACCTTAATAATTATTCTACTAATTTGGAAACGGCGTGATTATATCAGCTATATTCAGCTTGTCAAGTATAGGGAAGGGTGGGAGAACGGGCTGGCAACATACTGCCAAAACCCGTTCCCCACACCTGGAAGTGCCGCCCTGCTTACTTCTTCAGGGTTGCGATGGCCTTCGTGTTGTCGGCCACCAGAGCGTCGGCGGCAGCCGGCGCCAAGTCGGTTTCCAGGCATTTTAAGTGGTAGAGATAATCGACGCTCGGGTGCTTGTACTTAGCCAAGATCGCCGGATCGGTGACGATCTCTGCCGCGACACGCAAGGTCGGGCAGCGCTGCGTCGGATTCGGGAAGAGGTTGTTCCTCGTGAAGTGGATGCTCGACGGAACACCCCAGATCTTCACGTCCTTCTTCTCGATCACCAGGATGCGAGGCGCGGCCGGGGTCGGAGATTGCGCAGAGGCCGAACCGATGGTGAGCGCGAGCGCGATTGCAGTCAGGGTCATGGTGGTCTTCATTTGAGTCTCCATGCTCCTCGCTGTTGGGTTGGTAGCTGCGAGGGCTCTCTGTGCGCGAATGTTCGTGCACACAAAGCCCCCGCACTGGACTCGATTATCTCTATATACTTCTCTCAAAGAACACGTCCCCTCACAGGGACTCCCGACGACCGCCCGCCTGGGCGATGTTCAGGAGCAACTACGAGGAACCACCGTAACCTAAACAGTATAGCACCTATTTCTAGAATGTCAAGAGCTTGAAGAAGATGGTCCTACGGCGCGCGCTGTGCACGCCGTAGGAACCAGGTTGACACTTCGGAGGCGAGACGTTAGCACCGAAGCTTGCCGTCCGGGAGTTTTTCGCAAACACCTCCCATGTCGTTGACGCTCTTCGACTGATCCACCGGAACGCCCGGGAGGCCAATCACGCCGGCGCGGGAAGCGTAGATTGCCCCCGCGATGAGCAAGATGACCAACAGCGTCGCCAAGATTGCGGCGACGACCATCGGAGTCCTGCTGACCGGTTGGGCTACGTACGTCGCCAACTGCGGCGGCGGGGCGGCGGGATTCCGAAGCTGGTCCGTCAGCATGCGATGCTTGTAGCGCTGAAGCCAGAATCGGTCGACCCACGAGAAGATAAGGAGTCCGAGCAGCAGTTGTAGGCCGAACGACTCCTTGATCACGCGCACGATGTCGACATTCGTCCGGAACAGGCCGAATGCGACGACCGCAGCAGTGACGCTGATCGAGACCCAGGCGATTACGGACGGAATATAGTCGACCCAATAGAGGCCTTCGTCTTCTTGGTCCGAGATGCCCGAAGCCACGTTGGACAGCACGTAGATCAGCGCGAACGGCAGACCCAACGCAACGAGCGAGAAAGTGATGCCGAAGAACGGATCGGTCACTGTGTCCCAGCCCAGCAGATAGACGAGCGGGACAGCGATGGCGGTCGCCAAGGCCGACACGGCCGCGACGATCGTAACGACGACAATCAGAAGACTTCGCATGTTCGTATCTCCGGTTGGATTTTCAGTTTCGGGTTCAGGTTCAGGATCGGCTGCGTTTCCGCCGCCGAAGAGACCTCGCAGTTCGGCGAATGCCGAATGCGAGGAGACGAAAGCAAAGGCCAAGGACGCGGATACATACCGCGGCCAAGAACCAAAGCTCTCCGAAAAATAGAACACCGTCAGCGTGAGCTCCCGTTCTCAAGATGAATTCAAGCTGATCACCGTACCCGTAAGGCGTTAGCCGCGTGACGTAGTGCACCACGGCCAAGTTGAAGTTGAGCACCGGGATAAGATTCACCTTGTACCAGAATGCGAGTCCGAACAGGACCCAGGCAATCACGAAGGATGCCCCCGCATGGAGGCCGTCCTCAACCAGTTCCGACACGTACTCTCGTACGCGTCTTGCCACCCTTCTCATGGGAAGGCCTCCGAGTTGTTAAGGTTCAGGCTGCCAGCGACGCCGACAACGTCGCAGGATTATATCACCGAATCTCGATATGTCAATAGAAATTACCTGCCGACTGGAGCGGCGTAGCCGATGGGAACGGCGTGGCCTATTTCGACTGCGTGACCGATCTCTACTGGGGTGCCGATGTCGACGGCGTAGCCTATTGGGACTGCATACCCTATCGGGACGGCGTAGCCGATGTTTACTGCGTAGCCGAGGTCGACTGCGTAGCCGATGTTAACTGCATAACCGATATTGACAGGGTACCCGATGTTGACGGGATAGCCGATGCTGACCGGGTAACCGATGTTTGCGGGGGAACTACCTTGCGCGCCATAGCCTCCGGCTGCGCCGTAACCGCCTGCTGCACCATATCCGCCCGCAGCGCCATAACCGGTGTCGCCGGGGCCGCCGATGGAAGCGAATCCGCTTTCCTGTGTCGGATATCCGATGGGCGCCATGGTGCTCTGCTGCGTCGGGTAGCCGACGGGAGCGAAGCTGGCGTTGTTGTAATCGTTGTTGTAGTCGTAGTAACTCGCAGCGTATGCGGGCGTACCGACGAAAAGAATAGAGAACGCGAGGGCGAAAATTATTTTATTCATATTATTTTATCGGTTAGAACGTTGCTACTAAGTCGGCCTCGAGGATGTAGCGCGCACTCTTGCCGGTGAGCGTGTCGCAGGTCACGAGCGTGAGCTTGTGGCCGAGAGTCGGAGAGAGGTCGATGGTCGCCTCGGTGGCGTCTGCTTTGCGGACGCTGGTCACCGAGTAGACGAAGGATTTACCGCCACCCTGCACGGTGATTGAATCACCCGCCTTGAGTTCGGGGATGCGGTTGAAGGCCTTGAACATCTGGTTGTGCACAACCGGGAGGTGCGAGCTGTGCGCGAACAGAAGCACGTTGCCTTTTTCACCGAGCTTGGCGGAGTCGACATAGCGCGCGGGGCCTTTTTGGAGAAGTGCGTCGAGTGCATCAATGTTGGTCGTGGCCGGGTTTTGCACCGGAAGGTCGAGGTCGATGGCGGAGATGATGATGCGTTCGGGAAGAGCTGTCACGGCCGTCGGCTCTTCGCCGAGGACCGGGAGGTCGGAGAGCTGAACGCTTGAAGGAGTCTCGGGCGCAGCACAGTCGCCGCTGAGGTAGCACGGAGTGAAGCCCACCGAGTCGGCTGCCGAGAGCGAAAGAAAGAAAATCACCAGGGTGGCGGCCAAAAAGACCGGCGCGGGTGCCTTCTTTGAGCCAGTTTGCGGGCTATTCATATAGCGATACGATACACCATAATAACGATGATGTCAAGTATGCTCCTAGGCTTGAGCCCGTTAGAGGACCGGCTCGGTCTTCTAACGGGCTTGACAAGTGGAAAATACGTAGTACTATGGCGCCCATACCATAAATCACTTATATGGCAGACACCACCATGCAAAACGGCGACGAGCGCAGCAGCCTGCTCTCAAATATCCTCGCCATTATCGGATTTATCATCCTGATAGTGGTTGTGATTTGGGGTCTCGTGCACCTCGCCTCCATCTCGCGCGACTGGTTCTCTTCCCTCTTCGGCGGCTCCTCGTCTTCCATCGTTGTAAACGCTCCGGCCACAACGACCTCCGGCACCCCCTTCACCATCTCGTGGAAATATGCTTCGAAAGACAAGGGCACCTACGCCTTCCTCTATCAATGCCGCAGCGGTTTTCAATTCCAGACTCCCGGTACCAACGGCACCGAGAACGGCGTCCCGTGCGGAGCCGCTTTCACTGTCGCCGGTACTGACAACAAACTTGTTGTCACCCCTTTCTTGAGCGGCAACACCAACTTGAAAGTACCTCTCTCTATCATCTTTATGCCGACAGCTACCGGCACCCAGGTGCAGGGCAGCGCTTCGACGACCGTTGTTCCGTCAACTGTTGTCACACCGGCGCCGGCTCCTATCGTAATCACTCCTGCTCCGAACCCAACGCCTGCTCCTACGCCGGCTCCGGCGAAACCCGCAAAACCCACGACACCGGCAGACCTCGCGGTCACCGTTATCTCACTCAGCACCGACGCATACGGCAATGGCGTTGCCACCTTCGACATCGCCAACCGTGGCGGCTCCTCGACCGGCTCGTACTACTTCACCGCACAGCTTCCGACTTCCGCTGCCGGCTCGTACAACTACACATCACCCTCGCAAGTCTCGCTCGCTTCCGGTGGTCACGTCTTGAACACACTTCGCTTCTCGCAAGCGGTGAGCGGTGTCTTCAGTGTCTCGGTCAACGGCTCCGACTCCAACAAGAGCAACAACTATGCGTCGCAGAATCTCGGAGCGCAGTACCTGCCTACCGGACAGGCAGGCAACTACAACTATCAAAACACGTACAACAATTCGAGTTACAACTACGCGCCGTACACCTACTCACAGACTGCGGGCTACGGATACCAGTACCAGACGAATCCGACACCGTACACGACCTACCAAAACGTTCCGGGCTACGGATACACCAACGTCTATAACCAGTATCCGAACGGTTATAACAGCAATCAGTACTACCAGACGCAGTATCCGTACACCTACTAAGAACAGATCCGACTGATCAAAAAGGCGTCCCACGTGGGACGCCTTTTTGAAATGAGCGACGATTACCACACATGCTATTTCTGCGCTATAGCGTAAAGATAGTACGTGAGTCCGATCACGATTTTCTCAAACCGAATGCCTTTCTCAAACGCCAATCCCGTTCGAGTTCGTCAACGATCATATACAAGACATCTTTGCCAATCCGGAAATCGGCCTTCAAAAGTGCGACAAGGTCCTCGCAGTCATACGGGTACGCCCACACACTGTCTTGCAGTCGTTCAAAACCGACACGCATCAACGTTCGCCGGATCTTGTCGCGAACACTCTTCCGATACTCCGGAATGTCAAAAATAAGCACGCGCCAGCGGCCGTCCCACTTGGATTTCTTTACAGAGTATTCTGCTTCAAGAAGTGCTATCTTAGCCGCACCTTTTGGAGTTAAGTGGAATTTCCCTTGTTTTTTGAGAAGCAGTCCTCGCTTTACGAGAAGACGACGTGTCCGCCCTATGGTACTAGAATCGTTAGCTAATTGCGGAAGAAGCCCCATCTTTTGAAGTGCTGCTGGCATGTTCGGTGCCGCAATAAAGACCCCCAGAAGCGCGGCCGCTTTCACGGTGGCTAAAATGCCGTATTTTAAATCACGTCTTCGCTTTCTCTTTCTTCCGGCCTGCTCAATGTGTCCCATACTATATCTACGCTATAGCGCAATTATAGTATGTCGAAAATATGGCATATCAAGACACATGTGGACACTATAACGAGCTAAATATCGAGCGTCGCTTCCTTGGCGTGACTTTGGATGAACGATTTGCGGGAAGGGACGTCGGTGCCCATGAGCATATCGAACACCTGGTCGGCTTCTTGCGCGTCTTCAACTCTCACTTGTTTGAGAATGCGACGGGCAGGATCCATCGTGGTTTCCCAGAGTTCTTCGGAATTCATTTCACCTAAACCTTTGTAGCGCTGCACTGAGATCTTCGGAGCCTTTTTGGTTTTGGTCTCTTCCACTTCCTCACCTTCCACCGGCTCCGGCTCTTCTACCTCGGCCATTTCGCTTTCGATGGGCATGTCTTTGCCCACAAATTTTATGCGCTCCTCATCGGAATATGCGTATGCGATTTCCTTCCCCTTCTTGATCTTAAAGAGCGGCGGCTGCGCAATGTAAAGGAAACCGCCGTCGATGACCGGGCGGAAGTGGCGGTACAAAAGTGTGAGGAGAAGCGTGCGGATGTGCGCGCCGTCCACGTCGGCATCGGTCGCGATGATTATTTTGTGGTAGCGAAGTTTGCTGATATCAAAAATGTCGCCGATGGCGGTGCCAAGCGCGATGATGAGATTTTTGATTTGCTCGGATGAGAGCATCTTGTCGAGCCGTGCGCGTTCGATGTTGAGGATTTTGCCGCGAAGCGGAAGCACGGCCTGGATGCGGCGGTCTCGGCCCATTTTGGCGGTGCCTCCGGCGGAGTCTCCCTCTACGATGAAAAGCTCGGATTCTTCAGCGCTCTTGCTCTGACAGTCGGCGAGCTTGCCGGGGAGTGTCATGCCGTCGAGCGCGCCCTTGCGCAGGATTGAATCTTTGGCGGCCTTCGCGGCTTTGCGCGCCTTCATGGCGAGTGTCACTTTGCCGGCGATTGCACGTGCGTCGTCGGGGTGTTCTTCGAGGAAAGCGGTAAAGGCTTCACTGAAAACGGTCTCCGTGGCGCCGCGAGCTTCCACACTTCCGAGTTTGCCCTTGGTCTGGCCTTCAAACTGCACTTCCCGCATTTTTACGGAAATGACCGCGGTGATGCCTTCGAGTACATCTTCGCCGGTGAAGCTGTCACCCTCTTTGCCGGAGCCGTTTTTATTGACGTTGTTGAGACTACGCGTGAGCGCGGTCTTGAAGCCGGTCACGTGCATGCCGCCCTCACTGTTGTAAATGTTGTTGGCAAAGGCCATCAGGCGCGCCGTGATGTCGTCGACGTACTGCAGCGCAATTTCTACCGTGACGCCGTCCTGTTCCTTTTCTACGTAGAAGATATTTTTGTGGATGGGCTCCTGGTGGCGGTTTTGGAAGGCTACGAGCGAGCGAAGACCGCCTTCGAAGTAGAAGGTCATCGACGGCGCGTCGAGGCCGAGTTCGCGGAGGTAGAAGGCGTCGTCCTCTTTGAAATTGTCTGCTTTACGGAGGTCGATGATAGAGATGCGGAGGCCTTTCACCAGATAGGCCTGCTGGCGCATGTGGGCCACGATCGTGTCCCAATTGAATTCGCGATCGGGGAAAATGGAGGAGTCGGCTTCGAAGGTGGTAATAGTGCCGTGCAGTTTGGATGAGCCAATCTTTTTCGTCTTCCCTACCGGCTTGCCGCCGTTCTTGTATTCCTGCACATGCCTGCCACCGTCGCGATGCACCTCCGCTTTCACGTATGTCGAGAGCGCGTTGACGACCGACACGCCGACGCCGTGCAGACCGCCCGAAACCTTGTATCCGTCGCCGCCGAATTTTCCTCCGGCGTGAAGAATGGTCATGACCGTTTCGAGTGTTGAGACTTTGGTCTTGGGGTGAATTTCTACCGGAATACCGCGGCCGTTGTCGGCCACACGCACACGGTTGTCGGGCAAAAGCGCAACTTCGATGTCGTCGCAGAAACCACCCATCGCCTCATCGCGCGAGTTGTCAAAGACTTCCCAGACGAGGTGGTGCAAACCGGCCACACCGGTGGTGCCGATATACATGCCCGGCCTTCGGCGTACGGCCTCCAGCCCCTCCAAGACTGTAATGTCACTGGCTCCGTACGAAGAAGCCGCCTTTTTCGGGGCGGTTTCGGTGGCCTTTTTCGCCTTCTTTTCAGCCATATTTAGTGCGTTCAGTATACCCCATGAGATACCTTTAGTCCACCGATTTTGTGGACAAAAAGTGCTTACTTTTCAACAAGATTTCACTCCGGAATCGACGCGCTTATCTCACGGGGTATAGCAAAAAACACCCTCTTTGGCTAGTGGAAATCCACTGGTAACTGCTATACTCGCTCTGAAACCAACTATGCAAACCTACGATGCTCCGAGAGACGAAGAGAAGAAAATTTTAAGCGTGATTGAAACGCGTACTGATACTGAAGCGATGCGAATACGCCGATACCTCGCGATGCCTGACCTTTCGCGCACTTCGAGTAGCCCTATCAAGGAGCTCGTGGACAAAATAACGTCGGTACCGGATTTTAAGGATTTCGACCTGGTGAATGTGCCTGAGATAGTACCGACCGACGTCGCTTTTGACCTGTTCGACTTTACCGAAAATCATCCCGCGCGCAGTAAGTCGGACACGTATTTTGCCGACGACACGCACATACTGCGGCCGCATACGACGGTGATGTGGTACTACTATCTCACATCACAGGCCATAAAAAAGAGACTCGCAGCCGGCGAGGACATCGGCGTGTTCTCATTCGGCAAGGTGTACCGCAAAGACGAGATAGATAAAACGCACATGAACGTCTTTCATCAGATAGACGGTTTGTATCTCACGCCGAAAAAGAAAAAGGCTATCGAACTAAGGGATTTGCAAGACGTGGAAGCAAAAACGGTAAAGTCGGTATTCGGTGAACAAATTGAATATCGCTTTCACGATGAGACCTTCCCCTACACGCATCCGAGCACCGAGATAGAAATGAAAAAGGGCAACGATTGGGTCGAAATTTTGGGGAGCGGCGTGGTGAAAGGTTCCGTGCTGGAGAAACTCGGTGTCGATTCAAATATATACAACGCATGGGCATTTGGTTTCGGCCTCGAGCGATGGGCCATCATGAGCATGGAATTGCCCGATATTCGCCTGCTCTGGTCTGGCGATGAGCGTGTGCGTAAACAGCTTCAGCTCGGTCAAAAATATACCGACGTGAGCAAGTATCCCCCGGTCGTGCGCGACATCTCCTTTATTGTGGCCAGCGACTTTACGCCCAACAATTACTTCGACCTTATCCGCGAGACGGTCGGAGAAGATATGCTCGAAGAGGTGAAATTGATAGACAAATACGAAGACGCCAAGAAATTCGGGGCCGACAAAGTAAGTTACGCCTACCGAATTGTGTACCGCTCGCGCGAAAAGACGCTCACGAATGCGGAAGTGGATGCACTCCACAAAAAGCTTGAGCTAGCGACGAAAGATGTGTACGGCGCGCAGGTTCGCTAATCTCTAACGACTTACGATGTCGTTATTATAATTTCAGCCTAGGCTGAGATTGTAATAATTTGAGCTGAAGGCTTGTGCTCCGCTTTCGCGAGCTTTTTGCTATACTGTCTCACCGCTCATGGAACTCGTGACGTATACCCTGCTTTTCGTTTCCCTCTACTTTGAGGTCTTTTTGCTTGTCACCTTCCTTGAGAAAATCGCCTATCGCAAGCACTCGGCGGCTTCGACGCCGCAAACATACCCCTCCGTAGCCATTGTTGTACCCTGCTTCAACGAAGAACGCGGACTAGGTGCTACGTTGCACTCACTTCTCGCACTCCACTATCCTGCAGGGAAATTAGAGGTGATTGTCGTGGATGACGGATCGACCGACAAAACATTTGCGATTGCAAGCGAATTTGCGCCGCAAGTCCGTGTGTTCCGGAAAGAAAATGGGGGCAAGCACACGGCCATGAATTTCGCGCTCGCACAAACGAATGCCGAACTCATCGGATGCCTCGATGCCGACTCCGTCGTTGAGCCCGAAGCGCTATTGCGCACGGCGCGAGTATTTGAGCAAACGGAGGTCTCGGCGGTCACGCCGGGCATACACGTGCGTGCGCCGCACACGCTGCTACAACATATGCAAAATGTCGAGTACCGCATCAGCATTTTCATTCGTTTTATGCAGGCCGCGCTCGGCAGCGCTTTCGTCACTCCCGGTCCGTTTTCCGTCTTCCGCACGAGCGTCGTGCGAGAACTCGGCGGGTGGCGGGAAGGACATTCGACGGAAGACATGGAACTCGCACTGCGTATGCAGGCGGGCGGGCACTTGATAGCCAACGCGCCAGGCGCGGTGGTCTACACAACGACACCGCGTACCTTCCGTGCGCTCCTGCGCCAGCGTGTGCGCTGGACCTACGGCTTCCTCAGGAACGCTCTTGACTACCGCTACATGCTCGCGAATCGCTCCTACGGCAACCTCGGGCTCATCGTGCTCCCTCTCGCGCTTGTCTCTATCTTTTCGGGAATTTATTTCTTCTTCAGTGTCGTGTTCCAGCTCACCATCTCCCTCATTTCGACCTACACACGCGTCGAACAGACCGGCCTCCTTCCTCACCCATCGCTTGAGCTCTACTACGTCAACACAAGCGCGATGTGGTTCCTGGTATGGGTCGCCATTCTCTTCGTCGTCGTCCTCATCTGCGCGGGCTCCTGGATAGGCTCAGGCTCGCGCAAGCCGCCCCTGAGTACGCCGCTTTTCCTCTTCTTTTACAGCTTTCTCGTCCCGATATGGCTCTCGGTGGCCGTAGTTCGCGCATTTTTTAATACTGGTGTAAGGTGGCGCTGATGCCAATAGAGCCGATTGTCAACAACCGCACCGCGCGCTGGGGTACGTACGCCATCGCGTTCGTCATTACCGCCGCAATATTCGCGACAGCCTTTTGGGCGAGCGTGTATTTCAATACTCGCCGTGCGGCGGAAATACGCACCGCGCAGGATTCCATTTCGGTAGACATCCTCTCGCTCGAGACGCAGTTCGACCTTTTGGCACAACACTCGTGCCAGGATATTTCCGAAAATTCCGTGCTCTCAAAAGAGATCCAGCCGCTCGGCGAACGTCTTGCATACCTTGAGACGCAGCGTGGCGTGAACCAAGACGAGCTCACGCGCCTCAAGCGCTACTATTCCCTATTGCAGATAAAAGACTTGCTCCTGATGCAACAGGTCGCGCAAAAGTGCGGACTGAAATCGGTCTTTATCCAGTATTTCTATTCCAACAAGGGCGACTGCGCGAAATGCGAGCAGCAAGGCTATGTGCTCACAGCCCTCTCAGAGCTTTACCCGCAATTGCGCGTCTACTCCTTTGATTACAATCTCGACCTCGGCGCGCTGCGGACGCTCACGCAAATACACGATGTGCAGAACGAACTGCCCGCCCTTGTCATCAACAACAAAACCTACTACGGCTTCAAATCCATGGATGATATCGGCAAGATATTGCCGCAGCTGAAAACGCTCAAGAAGACCGCAACTAGTACCGCTCAAAAACTTGATACAAACCCTTAGAGCGGGCACAATACCAGACACTGCCGCCTTAGCTCAGTTGGTAGAGCAACTCTTTTGTAAAGAGAAGGTCCCCAGTTCAAATCTGGGAGGCGGCTCAAAGGTCAGCGTCCGTCGTTTCGCCGTTTCCGTTCTTATGCTCGATAACTTTTTTTAAGAACTCGGAACGCGGAGCTTCGCGGCGCTGGAAGCGATGTTTGTGCGACACGAGGTCGGCAAGCCGGTGGGACTGAGCTTCGAGGTACCGGGCCGAGCGAGCGAGAGCGAGAGCGAGTTCGTGCACGGCGACGCGGGAGAGATGAAGAAGCTCGGGCGGCAATTTCTCTATATCAAGTTTGAGCGCAAGTAGAAGTTCGCTCAATTTAACGGCGCGCTCATCCAATCCGGAGCGGAGGCGCGGCATGAAAACCGCACCTGCGGCCTCTTCACGATGCTTCAAGGCAAACACGGCAATGATGCCCAATACTGCAAATGCGAAAATCACCATTGCAACAATCATAGGATTAGCGAACGCTCAGGCGCTCAAAACGAACTACCTCTATCTTTTCGCCGAATTTTTGAATCGCGGAATCAATAAGCCCGCGGATCGTGATGGACGGGTCTTTGACGAAGGGTTGCTCCAAAAGGACCTTGTCGCGAAGGTAGCTGTCTATCTTTCCTTCGATGGCCTTCGCGCGGGCCTGTTCGGGCACGTTGGCGGCCTCTTTTTCAAAAACCTCCCGCGCAGCTTTCAAATCGGAGTCTTTGACGTCATCGCGCGAGCGGAACTGCGGAGCCATCGCCGCGATGTGCATCGCAATATCGTACGCAAGTTTGCCGAACTCCGCGTTCTTTGACACAAAGTCCGTCTCACTTGCCAAGACGAGCGCCGCGACGACCGAGCCGCCGGCGTGCGTGTACGCGGTCGCGATGCCTGCGCCGAGCGTGCGGTCGGACTTTTTGCCGGCAATGGTCGCGCTAATTTTTCTGAGGATGACCTTGGCCTTTTCCGCGTCCCCTCCCGCTTCTTCAAGAGCCTTTTTGCACTGCATCACCGATACGCCCGTTTCGTCGCGGAGCGATTTGATGACGTCTGTTGTGATAACCATGGTGAGTATTTTAAATCAAAAACGCGAAGTTCCAAACCTCAAACGAGAGTTTGGACTTATTGGGTGGAACTTGTTTGCGGCTTAGCCGGCACGTGCGCCTTCTTGCCTTCGAGATACGCCTCCGAAATTGCTTCGCACACGAAGCGCACGCTACGCACTGAGGTGTCGTTGGCGGGAATCGGGTGTTGCACGAGCTGGAAATCGCAGTCCGAGCTTGCGAGGCCGACGACCGGGATATTGAGCTGGTTGGCTTCTTTGACCGCGGTGTCTTCGTGCCGCGTATCGACGATGAAAAGTGCGCCGGGCAGGTCGGTCATGGTCACGAGTCCGCCGAAACGCGCGCGAAGCTCGTCAATCTCGCGATCGATGAGGAGGCGTTCACGCTTCGTATATTTTTCGAGCAGGCCTTTCTCGCGCTCATCTTCCAATTTAAGGAGAAGCTCGATGCGCTTGCGGATGTTCTTGAAATTAGTGAGTGAGCCTCCAATCCAGCGACCGGCCACGTAGGGTGCTCCGGCTGCCATTGCCGCAGACTTCACGAGCTCAGAGACCTCATTCTTACCTCCCACGAAAAGCACCTGCACGCCTCGCGCGGCAACGGACGAAATGAATGCGGTCGCAGATTCGAGACGCTTGTAGGTTTCCTCGAGGTCGAAGATATCGGTGCGGTCCTTAGTGCCGAAGAGATACTTGGAAGAGCTGGGGTGCCTGCGGGCGCGCGGCAGCGCAAAGTGCGCACCGGCGTCGTAGAGGCTCTGGATATCGCTCGTATTTACCATGTCGGGAGATACTATCAAACGCGGCCTTATTCCGCAACGTTCTCGCCGCCCTCGGCCTTTTCGAGCGCCTCGAGTATCGGCCCCAAGCCACCTCCCATTATTTTCTCAACATTGGACCACGATTCTTTGATGCGGTGGTCAGTAATACGGTCTTGCGGAAAGTTGTAGGTACGAATCTTTTCGGAACGGTCGCCGGTGCCGACTTGAGATTTGCGGTCGGCCGCGCGCTCGCGCGCCTCGCGCTCGTCCTGCTCCTGTTGGAGTTTACTCGCCAAAAGCTTCATCGCTTTTTCGCGGTTTTGCACCTGGCTGCGCTCGGAAGTGCAGCGCACGTCGATGCCGGTCGGTTTGTGGATGATACGCACGGCAGTTTCCACCTTGTTGACGTTTTGTCCGCCCGCGCCGCCGGAACGTGAGGTCTCGACTTCGATATCAGCCGGATTAATTTCTATCTTCGTACGTTTGTATATGGGAAGAATGGCGACGGATGCGGTGGAGGTGTGGATGCGGCCTGCCTTTTCGGTGGCGGGCACGCGCTGCACGCGATGCACGCCGGTTTCGAAACGAAGTTCGCGGTAGCAATTGACTCCTTTTATCTCGAACTGAGCTTCTTTGTAACCGCCGAGGTCGCTCCCCGATTCGCTCAGACTTCTTCGACTCCAACCTTTTGCCTCCGCGTACTTTAAATACATCTGCGCCAACTCTTCGGCAAAAAGCGCGGCTTCGTCGCCGCCTACTCCCGCCCGTACTTCAAGCACGACTTCATTCGGCCACTCACGCTCGTTGTCTCCGCCGACGATGTCCGTCATCTGCTTCATCAGGGCTTCTTTTTGTTCGCCGATCTCACGCATCTCCTTTTCGACGAGGTCTTTCATCGAAGGGTCGACTTCGGAGAGCTCCTCAGCGTCTTTTTCGGCTTGCGTGAGGCGTTTCCACTCCACCACAAGAAACGCGACGCGATTGTCGTCGGCGTATTCAAGTGGATTCAGTTTCTCTTCGCTCATAAGAAGGGAGGAGCAAGAAGTACGAAGTAAGGAGTACGAATAAATCATAGCAGAGTTCTCCCCTGCGTACTTCTTACTTCTACCTTCTTACTTCTTTGTTTTTGCAGCCTTCGGCTTTGCCGCAGCGGCACGCTTCTTAAACTTGTCGACGCGTCCGGCGGTATCGATAGTCTTGGCAGTACCGGTGTAGAACGGGTGCGATGCGCTCGAAATTTCTACGTGGAAAACGGGGTACTGTTTACCGTCCTCCCATTTGTCGGTTTTGGTAGCGGAGACGGTAGAGGCAATAAGAAAACGCTTCCCTGAAGTTGAATCCTCAAAGATGACGTCCCGGTATTCCTTGGGGTGAATGTCCTTTTTCATGTCGCCAAAACATAGCATATATGATTCAATGCCGCCAGTTGTGGGAACCCCTGCAACAGCGCAACCGAGGGAGGACCCTCATGAAACGCGCACTGTTGGCGACACTGGCCGCAACCACTTTGCTCGCATCTGCTGCGGCAGCGAACGCGGAAGACGATCTGGGAATACGTCTGCGGAACTACTCGATGAACCCGATGGGCGCGCTCGGCCCTATAACCGCGATTGCTCGCTCGAGCGCCATGCAAATGTACCAGAAGCGCATCGAGATGCGGATCATGTGCGCCGCATCGATGACGCCTGGGGTGGGCGAGACCTGCAAGAAGAATCTCGAGGACTTCGACAAAGCTCTCGAGCAGGTGTTTTTCAACAAGGCGCCCTGAGTACGCGGGAGCGTCACCACCCTGGAGTCGGCGCAGTGCTGACAATTGTTTCGATTGACCCGGCGACGCGCAAGCGCCGCCGGGTTTTATTTTATATAGAGAGCGATATCCCCTATTCTCGACGGCCGTTGAAGATGTGGGATATGTAATTTCGTCGTTTTACTGATTTAAAATATCGATTTCGGCTTGAATGTCGTCGGCGTGGCTCATAACCTGGGTGCCGTAAAAGGCGTATGCGGCTTTGTTCCAATTGCCGCCGGCAAAATATTTGAGGGCTGCTTTTCTCTCGCTTTCGCGCGTGCCGCCGTCTGCGCCGTTGTCTTTCATCAGGAGCGCGGTCGCGAATACGGCGGTACGCCCATTCCACGGGTCCGGATAACTCTCACCCGTAATTCCCGAGAGCCTGTTCTTGAACAACACCCACGTAGAGGGAATGAATTGTGCGGGACCCATAGCACCGCCATAGCCGCTCGCCTGCGGACATGAAACGGGTGTCGTCGGCCAATCGCGCCCGACCGCTTGGGTTATCTGCTGGAACGGCACCGTATCACGGGGTGCTTTCATAACGTTGGCAAAAACCTTGCCCGTATTCTTGCCGACGCCGCTGCCCGTCGTGATATTGGTCACGTAGCACGAGCCGACGTTTGACCCGAGGTCACTCTCTTGCGTGAGGATGGCGAGGATGAGCGCGGGGCGCACGCCGGTCGAGGCACTTGCAGCCTTCGCATAATCGTATGCGGTGCCGAACGGTATAGCACCCGAGTCGCGAAGACCGAACAGTGCCGCACGTATCGAGGCAGCTTGTTTTTGTTTGTCGGCAATGATCTGCTGATAGGTTTTTTCCTGTCCCTTGGTGACCGTGAGAATACTCTTTTTTTGTTTCTCGTCATTTTGGACCGCTTGCTTGGCCAACACCTGCACTTGCCGCACCTTCTCCGCCTCATCCTGCTTATCCTCAAGCTCAGTCTTGCGGCTGTTCAGGTCGGAGCGGAGCGCCGCCATCTCCGCGAATGACGTGTCTATCGAGCGCTGAAGTGATTGAAAATTGTCGAGATCGGTAAAAATATCCGAAAGCGAGCCGGAGAGCACAAGAAGTGCGAGCGGGATGTCGTCGACCTGACGCGTCTCGCGCAAAAGCTGTGCCAGAGAGTCCTTCGTGCGCTCCACCTTGCCGTCGACCTGTACAATGGCCGACTGCTTTTCTGAGATATTGCCCTGGAGCTGCTTGAGTGTGATATCGCTGGCCTTGATCTGCAGCTGCGCGGCTTTTATTTTCTTGTCGAGAATGCCGATGTCGCGCTCAAGAGTGGTGCGTTGTTTGGTGAGATCCGAGAGCGTGCCCTGGTTGTTGGCAATCTCCTGCTCTATTCTGTCGAGCTGAGCCTGCAGGGCCGCGCGTTGCTCAGTGGTAGTTTGGGCAAAAGCGAAAAACGGCAGCGTGGACAGCAAAAATAAAACGGCGAACAGGGCGCGTAGGCGCATAGCGATACTCCCAGTATATCAAAATTATTTGTCGGCCTTCTCTTTCTTCTCTTCTGCGGGGGCTGCGGCTTCTCCGGCTGCGGCTTCGTCGGGCTTCGCGGTGAGGATGATGGTCTCGGGTGCGGGCGTAATCTCGACTGCCTCTTCCTTGAATTCCTTGACGGAGGCAACAATCTCTTCGGCGTTGGCAAGGAGCGATGCGCTCGGCGGAAGTTTAATGTCTGCTGCGGTGATGTGGTCTCCGACATTGATGAGCTTTGAGAGATCGACTTCAAGGTGCTGCGGGAGTTCCTGCGGAGCAACCTCGATTTCGACTTCATGCAGCGTCTTCACTACGATGTGACCGGATTTTTCTGCCGGAGCGAGACCGACGAATTCGAGCGGCACTTTAATCTTCAGTTTCTTGCCCTTCTCGAGCACGTAGAAGTCTGCGTGCAGAAGGCGACCCGTCACCGCGTCGAATTGGGCGTCATGAATCAGTGTGTCCTTGTCCTCGCCCACTCCTTTCAGCGTGACGATGGTCGTCTCACCCGCTTCTTTCCAGACGTGTTGCAAACGAAGCGCGTCGACGGCGATGGCGGTCGACTTTTCTTTCGGACCATAGAAAACAGCCGGAACGACGCCGTTTTTACGAAGATGTTCTGCGGTTTCTGTCCCTCGCTCTTTGACTTCCAACGTAAGCATGAACGACGAGTATAACGCAGAATTTTCAATTTTCAAGCCTCAATTTCCAATGAATTTTCAATGTCACATTGCGGCATTATTTGAAAATTGCAAATTGAAAATTGAAAATTATTTCTCTGCTATACTTTGCCTATGAAATATGACTTCGTGGCCATCGGCGACATCACGACCGATGCGTTTATCAAGCTCAAAGACGCCGAGGAGCTGCAGGATCACGGGGTACGGGAGCTCTGCGTACGCTTCGGCGACAAGGTCCCGTACGAAGAAGTCATCGAGGTGCGGGCCGTCGGCAATGCAGCCAATGCCGCGGTGGCTGCAGCACGCATCGGACTCTCCTCAGCACTCATCGCACGCATCGGTGACGACGAGAACGGCAGGAATTGCCGCTCTACGCTAAAGGACAACGGCGTGGCCGATGAATACGTCGAGACACAGGCCGGACTTCCGACCAATTATCACTATGTACTGTGGTTTGGCGCGGAGCGCACCATCCTTGTGAAGCAGACGAAATTCGCCTACTCGATGCCGAAGTTCGAAAGTCCGCCAGCGTACATTTACCTCACATCGCTCGGGGAAAGCGCCAAGGATTTCCATCACGAAATTGCTCGCTACGTGGCAGCACACCCGGAGACGAAACTCGTCTTTCAACCCGGCACGTTCCAGATAAAGCTCGGCGCCGAAGAGCTGAAAGATATTTACGCCGTGACCGAGATATTTTTCTGCAACAAAGAGGAGGCGCAGAAAATCCTCAATACGGAGGAGGGTGACGTAAAAAAACTCATGCAAATGGTTCGCCAGCTCGGTCCGAAGATTGTGGTAATTACCGACGGCCCGGCAGGCTCCAATATTCTGACCGACGAGGGAGCATGGCATGCGCCGATGTATCCTGACCCTGCCCCGCCGGTATCCCGTACGGGCGCGGGCGACGCCACTGCCTCGACCACCGTCTCATATATCATCCGCGGGCTGCCGCCCGCTGAAGCGCTTTTGCGCGGGCTCATAAATGCCGCATCGGTAGTGCAAGGAGTCGGCGCACAAGCCGGGCTTATGACAGGGCAAAAAATCGAAGAATGGTACAAAAAACGTCCGGGCACGTTCGTCGCAACTCCAATCTAGAATTAGCGGGTCGGGCTACTTCCTCGCAATCACCCTTTTAACGGCTTCAATAATGTGTTTTGGTGCCATGCCGTAGTGCTCATACAATTCCGCGGCCGTGCCCGACTGCCCGTACTTGTCGTGCATACCGACGAACTCCATCGGCGTAGGATGATTCACAGCCAGTAATTCCGCGATAGCGCTGCCGAGACCGCCGTGCACCTGATGCTCTTCCACCGTAACGACGGCACCCGCCTTCTGTGTGTCGCGCAAAATCGCATCTTCGTCGAGCGGTTTGATAGTGTGAATATTGGTGACCGAGACTTCGATACCTTCTTTTTGAAGCTCGCGTGCCGCGAGCAAAGCGTTGTGAACCAAGGAACCTGTGCCGAAAATCGCGACCTGCGGTTTTTCCGCCGTCCAGAAGGGGACTGCCTTCCCTATTTCAAAAGGAGTTTCTGCGGTCGTCATAACGGGCGATTTTTCTCTGCCCCATCGCATATACACCGGACCTCCGAGCTTGGCCGCAGCGATGGTAGCCTTGCGTCCTTCTTCGGAATCGCATGCAGAGATGACCGTGAATTTCGGAAGTGCGCGCATCAGAGCCATGTCCTCGAGTGCCTGGTGTGTCGCGCCGTCAGGGCCAACCGAGACGCCGGCGTGCATGCCGCACACTATTGCGTGCAAATCGTTGAGACCGATGGTGGTACGGATTTGTTCCCAGTTGCGCCCGGGACTGAAGGCGGCGTACGAAGTGAAGAACGGAATTTTGCCGTAGTTGGCCATGCCCGCTGCGACGGTCGCAAGATTTTGCTCTGCCACGCCCACCTGGATGAATCGATCTGGGAATGCTTTTTGAAAAAGGTGCGCCTGCGTCGATTCTGCAAGGTCTGCAGTTAAAACGACAACGCGCTCATCCGCCTGCCCGGCCTCAACAACGCCCTTGCCAAAACCCTCGCGCGTCGAGGCCATCCCCGGCTTTTCGAAAACATTCTCAGCGAGTTTTACAGTAGGGTTAATCATACTTTGTTGGCTTCAAGCTCCTGCAAGAAAACTTCTTTTTGTTTGTCGGCGGGGATTTTGTCGGTCGGACCTTTGCCCGGCGGATTGCCGTGCCAGCGGTAGTCATTTTCAATCGTCGGAATACCTTTGCCCGGCGTTGTATGTGCCAG
>CALRIB010000007.1 GCA_943359705.1 Candidatus Nomurabacteria bacterium
TGGCAGTAGACGCAATTGTCGACTCATCCAAACTCGACGCCGTTATCCTATTTACCGGCGACGGCGACTTTATTCCTCTCGTCCACTACTTAAAAGACCACGGATGCCAGGTAGAGGTCGTTTCCTTCGGCCGTTCAACCTCCGGCAAACTCAAAGAGGCGACCGATCACTTCCTCGACCTCGACGAAGACCCGCGCCGTTACCTGATCAACTACCGCCCTGTGCGCATGCCCCGCGGCCGCGGCCCGATGCGAGAGGCAGTCGCAGCTGACCTTCCGCCCGAAACACAAGAAAAACTCGGCGAAGTCGAGCGCATCACCGAGGTCGAATAACGATGGAGCGATTTATCGCTCCGGGCGATGGATGTAGGCGAGCGCTGCTACTTGTCCGAGTACTAAGAGCGCGAGTGCGGAGAGTTCAAATCCGCCGAGGAAGCTGAAATTCTGGTTGAGCGACCAGCGTACATACGCCTCACCCCACAAAAGCACGAAAAGCGTGACCGACGAGAGCACCGTGGTCGTGAGCGAGAACCAAACGACGAAACTGCGGAGCGATTCTTTTTTCATATACACATGCTATCACGCCTGCCGCATAGCGCGACGCGAAGAGATATATGCGAAGAAAATAAAGACGAGGCCGATGAAACCGGTGAACGGTTCGGGTACGTGTACGAAGAGCGAGCCGAGCATGGCCATCGCGAGGCCGAATATCGCCCAGTGGGCGCCGTGTTCGAGGTAGGGAAGATTAGCGAGCGTTTTGGTACGCACTAAATACACCGTAGCCGAGCGAACGTAGAGGGCGCCGATGCCAAGACCGAGGATAATCCAAATGAGATTCGAGGTCACCGCGAACGCTCCGACGACTCCGTCGAGAGAAAATGCGGCATCGAGCACGTTGAGGTAGACGAACAGCGCTACGGAACTTTTTGCAATATTCGCACCGGCCTGCCTGCCGGCAGGCAGGGCTTGCATCTCAAAGGACTGCGCGATGCCTTCAATAATAATAAAGAGAATGACACCGACGAGTCCGGCGATGAGTATGGTCGCGGCTTCGTGGGGGAGTATGAGTGCCGATACGAGAAGCACCACGAGTGCGATTGCCACTTCTATTGCTTCGATGCCGCCCCATTTCGAAAGATATTTCTCAATCATGACAATCCAGTGCACGGTCTTGCGATCGTTGAAGAAATACTTGAGGGATACGAGCAACAAGAAAGCCGCGCCGAAAGCGGCGATTGCATGGTGGGCACCCTCAAGATACGCGCCGTATTGGACCGGATCGAATATCGCGAGCTTGAGCACGACTATCGGCCCAAGTCCTGCGGCAGCTGCAACGATAAAGATGGGGAGTACAAACCGTGTACCAAAGACGGCGACAGGAATACCCCATTCGAGAAAGAGAGTCTGCCATTTCGGCTCCATGCGCTCGAGTACTTTTGCGTTGACCACTGCATTATCGAAAGAAAGTGTCGTTTCCAAGACCGCGAGAAGCGCGACCGTGAAAAGCCCTGTGAGTCCGCCCCACATCCACGCTCCGAGGCATGCAACGACGGCGATGACGGTAGGAAAAATGAGCACTCCCATAGATGCGGGCATACTAGCATAATTGGCGTTTCATGCGTTGCCTGCTATAGTGCGCGGCATACAAGATAATTGTGGTGTTTGGATAGGCAGCGGAAACGCGCTGAAATCTAAACATCACCCAAAGAGACATGCAGAAAAAAGTGTACTCCCTCGACATCGGGGGGCAGACGATGACAGCCGAGTTTAACGACTGGGCAGACCAGGCACATGGTTCGGTCTTGCTCCGCTACGGCAACAGTGCGGTGCTCGCAACGGTGGTGATGGGTTCGAAAGAGTCCGACAAAGATTACTTCCCGCTCTCCGTCGATTACGAGGAGAAGTTTTATGCAGCCGGCGCGATTCTCGGCTCACGCTTCATGCGCCGCGAAGGCCGCCCCAGCGATGAGGCGATTCTCTCCGGCCGCATCGTCGACCGCACGATTCGTCCGCTTTTCCCGAAGGGCATTAAGCGCGATGTGCAGGTAATCATCACCGTGCTCTCACTTGAGGAGTACGACCCGGATGTGCTTGCGGTCAACGCGGCGTCGCTCGCTATCGCTACTTCACAAATCCCATGGAACGGCCCTGTGTCTGCGATGCGTATCGGTCAGGCCATCGGCTCCGAGGAATTCATCGTCAACCCAACGTACACACAGCGTATCGATGCCGTTGAGCGCATGGACTTGCTCGCATGCGGCAAAGACGGTCTCATCAACATGATAGAAGTCGGCGCAAAAGAGGTGTCTGAAGAAACTCTCGAAAAAAGTCTCGCCCGCGCCAGTGAAGAAATTGAAAAGATTCAGGCTTGGCAGAAAATGATCATCGC
Source organism: Candidatus Nomurabacteria bacterium (assembly GCA_943359705.1). Classification (GTDB taxonomy): domain Bacteria; phylum Patescibacteriota; class Minisyncoccia; order Phycocordibacterales; family UBA2100; genus UBA10103. Next base: position 2,389 of record CALRIB010000007.1, read on the forward strand.
CGAAATGGGCAAGGCGAAGATGGAATTTGCCTCGCCGGCAACGACGCCCGAATTGGAGGCAGCGTTTGCGGAACTTGTCGAACCAAAACTCAAAGCATCAGGCGGCCGCTTGCCCAAACAGGAACTTGGACCGATGAAATCCGAATGGATGAAAGCAGCCAAAGAAAAACTTCCCGAGGTGATGCCGGGACGGCTCGACTCCTACTACGAGGAGCGACTCGACGCGTACGTGCATGAAATCGCTATCAAAGAAAACAAACGTGTCGACGGACGTGCACTCGATGAGATTCGTCCGCTCTTCGCTCAGGCAGGCGGTGTGTCTCCCGTCATTCACGGCAGCGGTATTTTCTATCGCGGCGAAACACACGTGCTCGGCGCACTCACGCTCGGCGGCCCCGGCGACGCGCAGCTTCTCGACACGATTGAGTACCAGGAAGCGAAGCGCACCTTTATGCTCCACTACAACTTCCCGCCGTTCTCGGTCGGAGAAACGGGGCGCGTAGGCGGTATGAACCGTCGCGCGACCGGCCATGGCGCACTTGCCGAAAAGGCACTCCGCGCCGTTCTCCCCGCAAAAGAAGTATTTCCGTACACGATTCGCATCGTGTGTGAATCGCTCGCCTCCAACGGCTCGACCTCGATGGCCAGCGTATGCGCAGGCACCATCGCACTGATGGACGCCGGCGTGCCCATCAAAAAGCCGGTCGCCGGTATCGCGATGGGTATGATGAGTGACGCGAAAGCAGGAGAGTACAAAGTCTTGACCGACATCCAAGGCCCCGAAGACCACCACGGCGACATGGACTTCAAAGTGGCCGGCACCGAAGACGGTGTCACCGCAGTCCAGATGGACGTGAAAGTCGAGGGCGTTCCGCTCACGGTACTCACAGCCGCATTCGCGCAAGCGAAAAAAGCGCGTATGCAAATCCTCGGCGTTATCACCGCGGAAATAGCCGCACCGCGAGCCGACATTTCACCGCGCGCACCGAAGATACTGACCGCGAAAGTCAAAGTCGACCAGATCGGCCTCGTTATCGGTCCCGGCGGCAAGACCATCAACGGCATCCGCGAGCGCACGAAATGCGATGACATCACCATCGAAGAAGACGGCACCATCTTCATCACCGGCAGCAACGGCTCGGCAGAAGCTGCGTTCAAAGAGATCAACGACCTCACGCGCGAGTACATGGTGGGTGAACGTTTTGAAGGCCCCGTCGTGCGCATGATGGACTTCGGCGCGTTCGTGAAAATCGGTCCCAACCAAGACGGACTCGTGCACGTGTCTGAAGTCGCGCCGTTCCGCATCGGGAAAATTTCCGACGCGGTGCAGCTTGGCGACGTTGTCCCGGTAGTTTTGAAAGAGATAGACGAGAAAGGACGCTATAATCTCTCTATCAAAGCCGCTGACCCGGAATGGGCCGCCCGCAAAGGCGTCAAACCGAGCGAAGGCGGTGGAGAAGATTATGGCCGACGCGAACACAGGGGACCGCCAAGACGTCACATCTAAAGCAGTTCCGCAATCTGCGCCTTCTGCGCAGGCAGCTACACCTGAACCGGTGATACTCGAGGAAACAGTTACGCGGCCGGCGCCAAAAGCGCCGGCCGCTCCGGTTCCTCCTCCGGTATCCGGTTCGCCGCAACCAACCCCACTGCCTTCGGCACCAAAAATACCGGAGCCCGTCATTCACGAAGAGCTTCCGAAACAGACTCCGAAACCTCTTACTGAAATAAAACCAATCGGGTCGGGAAGTTTCATTCCGCCTGAACTGAAGACTGCCCCCGCGCCCGTTTCCGCTCCCGAGCGCCCGCGAATTAGCTCCTCGGCGCTTGCCGCCGGTGCAGTGCCCGGAATGCCCGAAGTACATATCCCCGAACCGAAGCCGAAATTGCCGACTCCACCGCCGGTCCCGCTCCCGCAATCCGGCCCGAAGACCTCCACGACCCCACCGGCAATTCAGACCGAAGCTTCCAAGCCCCCGATATCGGCAGAGCCGAAAAAGGAAGCGGCTGACGGTACTGACGGAGTCCAATCTGAAATCGCAAACATACTAAAGGGAGTAAAGCTGCCGGAGCGTTCCGAGAACGCGTCCGTCGCCACCGAAAAAAAGGAGTCGCACGTGTTTGATACGGCACTCGGCGCAGCAAAACCGGACGCGGCAAAAGTACCCGCGACTCCTGCCGGCACTGCCGCGCCTGCAACGCCGGAGACCGCAGGGGAGAAAAAAAGTATTACGGCTTCCATCGTCTCGCCGTTCCGGACGCTCAAGGACGACCTGCAGGGAATCGTACGCGACAAGAAAATATCGCTGGTGCGCGCCGCCGCGCTTGAAAGCGATAAACGCCGCGGCCAGGAAGACGTCATCGGTAAAGAACTCGGCACCGGCCGCGGCTCCCGTCGCACATTCGCTATCATCTTCGCGTCGGTACTCCTCGTGCTCCTCGGCGGCGCGGCGTTCCTCGGTGTGTACCTAATAGAAAGCACGCAGAATTCGCCGCTTCCGCAGCTGCCGTCGTCGTCACTGCTCTTCGCGGAAAATTCTGTCCCGTTCCCGCTCGGAAGTCAGTCTTCGCTCGACGTCAAACGGCTCCTCGCACAGGCGCGAAACGCATCGAGCGCCACACTCGGCTCAATCACACGCATCGTACCGGTCATCGCGACGACCAACGACCAGGGGCAACCGTCGCAACGCCCCGCAACGCTGGGCGAATTCCTGCAGGCGCTCGGCACACGCACCTCTCCGGATCTTTTGCGTGCTCTTGGAGGCGACTTCTTCTTCGGTTTGCACACGGTCGATAAGAATGCACCCGTGATAGTCATTCCCGTCACGTCATACGAGCACGCGTTTGCCGGTATGCTCGCATGGGAGGCCACCATGAACACCGATCTCGCGCCGGTCTTCACACCCGTGCCCGATCAGACAGCCGGGCCCGGAGGCTTGCCGCAGAAGCGCGAGTTTCAAGACCTTGTAATGCGCAACTACGATGTCCGCGCGCTCAAAGACGACGCCGGCGTGATACAGCTGTACTACTCCTTTCCCAACCGCACCTTACTCATCATCGGCGAGAGCCCGTATTCTTTTACGGAAGTACTCAGCCGCTTGCGTGCGGATCGAAAACTATAGTACGATTCAGATATGACTCACATCAGCGAAGACGAATTGAATGACTTGCGTGCAACGCTCGAAGCCGAACGCGACTCACTCGACGAAGAACTCGCGACGCACGGCAAGAAAATAGACAACAAGTGGCAGGGAGACTCCGAATCGAAAGGGGAGGAAGCCGACCCCTCCGACGCAGCGGATAATATTGAAGAACTCGTGACCAACGTCCCGCTCGTGAGCGAGCTCGACAAACGACACAAAGAAATTGACGCCGCGCTCGAGCGCATGGACAAGGGCACGTTCGGCGTTTGTAGCGTGTGCAAAGAACCCATCGACATCGACCGCCTGGAAGCCAACGCGGCTGCAAAAACCTGCGTCGCCCACGCTTGAGTTCGGATCAAAAATCCGAACTATTACATTTTCGGCGTAGGCTGAAAATGTAATAATGCGCGAGCTCTTATGAGAGGTCCGGTTCTCGTGAACCAAGCCCCCACATAAAGTCGAAATACGCGGAGAGGGTGTTGGAGAATTCTTTGCTTTCGATGATGAAACCGAAATTCTCCGCTTTGGAAGAAATCATCGCGACCTTGTGATCGTAAATCATAATCATCGCGGCATAAAAGACGTTGGGCGGTAGGTAGCGTACATAGCGCTTCAGCACCGGGCTCTCCATACCACGCTCGGCCGTGTAGAGGTCGCCTGACTTGGGGTGTAGATTGCGCGCCACAATGCCGCGCGCGATGCGCTTTTTGATAAACTCTTTGATAAAGGCATCGCCGACTACCTCATTGTGCTGTCGCACGCGCACGACCTCCTTTATTTCCTTCGACTTGCAATCGAGCGCATCGTCATAGATTTTCTTCACGCCCTCACGTCCTTCAAAAAAGGTGACTTTCGGTCGTGCATTGTGCGTGATGAACATCTCGGAGAGTTCCGGCACGATTTCAGAGACGCGCTTCTTTTTATCCTCGAGCATATCGAGAATAACGGAGGGGTCTTCCGCCTTATACAGCTTCCGTTTCCCCTTGTAGCTCTGCTGCATAAGGCCAAGCGCAGCCAGCTCATCCACAATCCCGTACACGGTTGTCCGTTTCATTTCCGCCTCCCGGGCTATCTCGGGCACTTTCGATGGCCCGAGCTGCAAAGAGGCGAGATAGACGGCGGATTGCTTGTGAGTGAGCCCGGCGTCCATTAATGCCTTTTTGTACATATTTTTCGACAATTATTCGCTGGAATAATATGCTTAATTAGAGCCACATTAATCATCGTAACTTCATAATGATACATAATTGCAGACAGATTTCAACGAATGGGTGCAAGATATACGCAGTCGAGGATTGCAAGCAATCTTCGAATAACAGGCGGCCGAAACCCCGCCACCCCGTGAATCTCACGATTCACAAGTTCCTTCAAATGAATATTCTAGAATATTCATCTCGGTCTAAGGAATTGATTGCTTGCAATCAATTCCTTAGACCCTCTTTTTTTATACGCGCTACAATACGGGGGTGGCGGAGAAACAAAAAATAGCCTCCGGGTTTGCGCGCGTCTTTAGTGCACAGCCGATGCTACCTAAAGCGGCGGTTGTGTCGGTGGAGTGCGACATTGCAAAAGGTTTACACGCTTTCGCAATCGTCGGACTACCCGACAAATCGGTGGAAGAAGCGAAAGACCGATTGGCTGCCGCTATCAGAAATACCGCTCGTCCGGGCACCAGTGGAACACACGGTGAAGACGACAACTATCAATCGCCGAAGAAAAGTAACAAGAAAATCGTTCTCTCGCTCGCACCCGCGGCGCTTAAAAAGGAAGGTGCCGTCTTTGATATTCCTCTCGCACTCGCGTTCCTGCTCGCATCGGAGCAAACGAAATTCGACCCTGCCAGAAAGATGTTCGCGGGCGAACTCTCACTCGACGGCGCGGTGCGCCCTATTCTTGGAGTGCTTTCTATCGCGTCCGCCGCACGTAACGCGGGTTTTACCGACGTCTACATACCCGAAGAGAACGGCGAAGAGGCGTCGCTCATCTCGGGTATCCGCGTGCATCCCGTCTCTTCACTTGAGGATATTCTGGAGCAATTGGAAAACGATTCCGAACCACGAGGCATTTCAAGAAGCGCACGAGTATCGCTGGGCGACGACTCGGCTCTCGACGACATCCGCGGGCAGGAAAGCGGCAAGCGTGGGCTCGTCATCGCCGCAGCCGGTGGCCATAACATCGCACTCTACGGCCCACCCGGCACCGGGAAAACGCTGCTCGCCCGCGCCACAGCGGCGATTCTTCCGGATCTTTCCGAAGAAGAAATGATAGAGGTCACTACCATTCACTCGCTCGCCGGGGCACTCTCGGCCAACGCGCTGTTCCGCCCGCCATTCCGCTCACCGCATCACACCTCGTCGTACGCTTCTCTCATCGGCGGAGGCTCGAGCGGTATTCGCCCCGGTGAAGCCACGCTCGCGCATCGCGGCGTACTCTTTGCCGACGAATTTCCCGAGTTCCATCGCGACGTCATCAACGCACTGCGCGAGCCGCTCGAAGACCGCATTGTCTCCATCTCACGGGCGAAAGGTTCGGCGACATTTCCGGCGAGTTTTATGCTCATCGCCGCGCTCAATCCGTGCCCATGCGGATTCTGGGGAAGCGCACGATGCAAGTGCATGCCGCATTCAATAGAAAAATATCGCCGCAAGATCTCCGGCCCTGTCGCTGACCGCATTGATATGTGGGTGCACGTGGGCGAAATGCCGATGGAATCACTGGCGGTAAAGGCGAAAGGGAAAGGAGGAGTGACAATCGCTGCACGCACCGCCGTTGCTGCAGCGCGCGAGCGGCAGCGAGCGCGCTTCGCGAAACATCCGGGCATTTTCACCAACGCCGATATGAAAGCGAAACACATCGAGCAATTGGCCAATCTTTCAAGCAAAGCCGAAGACGCGCTCCAAGTAGCCGCCAAGCAAATGAAACTCTCGCCTCGCGGTTACCACCGCACGGTCAAACTCGCCCGCACGGTAGCCGACCTCGCCGGCTCCGACGCAATTTCATCCGACCACATGATGGAAGCCCTCCAGTACCGCGCCCGGGAAATCTGATGTAGATTGCAACGAGTTTAGTTCATCAAATCGCAGGCCTGAGGCGAATTCAGGTATCTGACACAGGGAGCACAAGATGTTGACCCTCCTCAACATCGCGGTGGTTGTCACGGCCATCGTCCTTGGGTACGTGCCGACCTTGCGTCGGCCGGTGTTCGTTACAAGCGTCATTCTGTTGTGTATTCACGAATTCTTGCTGCAACTTATCCGGTACGGTTTGGTTAGTTTGGCAGGTATGTGCATCGCATTCGGTATCTACACATCCCTGATCCTCTACTCAGACACCGGGTTTGTGACAGCTACGTTTTATTCCGGCTGCGCAGCTTGTTCATTCAAGATAGTGGTCCAACGGATATGGGTATTCAGAAGAAGAAACGACTCCATACCGCTTATTGCCGCGCAGGTCAGCTTGTTGACCTATAAGTACCTGCACTTCTGGATTGCGAACATCGCGGTCCTCCAGATACTTATCGAACACTATTCGTTCGGAAAAATCTGGGCGCAGGCGATGGCAATCCCAATGCTCGGTTTCCTGAGCTTCCTGATCTCGCTCTCTATCTTGAGGCGCTGAAACCCCCGACACGCCCTCGCAATTTGGCGAGGAAACGGTCGGGGGATTATGTTTAAATGCGCTCTTTGCTCTCGGAGAAAAAGATATTCTTCTTTTGAATGCCGAGTTTCTTCAGACGCTTATTGACGAACTCGATAAATGATTTCTCGTTCTTGAACTCAACTTTCTTGTCGTTCTCGTACACCGCCCACTGGCCTACCGTGCGCAGCACGTCGACTTTGTTGAATACGATGTGCGTGACGCCGTTCATGCGAATGGCGCGCTCGAGCGTTTGCATGCTCATCCAATTGGTCTGACGGCGGCGGCCGGTCGTGGCGCCGTACTCTTCGCCCACGTCCGCCATGCGGTCAAAGACCTCGCCTTCGGGTTGGAATTTCTTGCTGCCGACATAGGTCTCGTACACTTTCGCGACGCCCCAGACATCTTTAATTGCTCCCGGCGGAAGGCCGTTCAAAAGCGCGCCCGCGGTGGTGCAGTGCGACGAGGTGACGAAGGGGTAGTCGCCCCAATCAATGTCGAGTCCGAATCCTTGCGCACCTTCGGCGAGAATGTGGACCTTCTTTCCTCCGTACCATTCGTTGTACAGATTGATGAGGTACGGTTTTAATTCCGGGATTTGGTCGGCACGCACGCCGGTGCGCCCGTACTTTTCACGATAGGCCGGGCCGTTGCCGCGCCCGGTCGTTCCGATTTTCCCGCCTACTTGTTTGTCTTCCGCTTTGTATGCGGGAGTGATGATGTGCGTATTCTCCGCGACCCAAATCTTTCCTTTGGTATCGACGCCGCCCTCCTCAAGCATCTTAAGCTCAGCGAAAAACTGCTCGGGGTCGAGCACGCAGCCGCTACCCACGACGCTCGTGATGCCAAAAAAGATACCGGCGGGAATTTGATGCGTGACGAATTTCTTTCCGTTATGAAAAATGGTGTGCCCGGCATTGGCGCCTCCGTTGTAGCGGAGCACATGGGTGTATTTCTTCGTTTTGCACAAAAAGTGGGCAACCTTACCCTTGCCGCAATCCCCGTATTGGAGATCGACAATCACATCCGCAGTTAGTTTCGACACGTACCATAGTTTAGCATAGGAATTTTCAATTTCAAATTCTCAATTTTCAAAGAAAACAGCAGCGAGTCAGGGCATTCCTGCTGGGGGTCTTCGCGCAGGCCGATGAGGCCGAGCGGGTGAGGATGCGAATACGTGGAGCATCCGCAAGACCTTTCGAGACATTTTCGAGCTTTGCGAAGGAAATGTCCGAAAGGTGTACTGCTCTTGTAAAGAGTGCGCCGCGAGTACGCGGCGACACGACCCCCAAGCAGGGATGCCCCGCGAGCGAGTTAGATGAACATCGCAACGATGACCGCTGCCGTTCGAACAATTTCAGAGAAAAACATACTAGAAGGGGTTCTTGATGCCGTTACGGATTTCGAAGTGGACGTGGGGCCCGGTGGCCTTACCGGTGCGGCCGACGTAGGCGATGACCTGGCCTTGCTGCACGTGGTCGCCGACGTAGGTGATGACCTTGGAGGCGTGGCTGTAGAGCGTCTGGCTGCCGTTGGCGTGCTGAATGACGACGTAGTTGCCGTAGCCTCCGTTCCATCCGCTTGCCTTGGCGACGATTACGTCACCCTCCGCACTCGCCATGATGGCGGTGCCGGTAGGCGCGGCGAGGTCGACTCCGTTGTATCCGTGAATGCCCTGCGTCCTCACGCCGCCGGAGATGGGGCGGAGGTAATAGCCGGTTTGCGAGAGCGTGCCGACGGGCCCGATGTTGCGAGCCGGATTGGAAATTTTGCCCCCCGTTTTGGGTGCAGAGGCGACGACTGCTATTTCTCCGTCGGGAATGATGAGCTGGTCGCCTGCGGCGAGCGCGCCGTCTACGCCGTTGTAGCTGGCTATTTCGTCGGCACTGCCGCCGTACTTCTTCGCGATGGAGGCGAGTGTGTCTCCCTTCTTGACCGTGTACTTGATTCCCGTGACCGGCAAGATGGTCAGGTTTTGACCGACCTGCAAGGTGGAAGCTCGGGAGAGGTCGTTGGCCCACAGGATGGTGTTGGGGGAAACTCCGAACATCTTCGCAATACCCTGGAGCGTGTCGCCGGAGCGGACGATGTAGAGACTGATAGTCGCATTCTTGGGCTTCTCGATGTCGGCGATGGTGCCGGAAGGACCTTCGGCCGGAACGAGCGCCGAGTCGTCGACTATGGTAATCTCCCCGCCGCCGCGCGCGGACATCGGGTCGATGTTTTGGGCGGGCTTCATGAGCTGCATGGTTTGGAGGTTGCCGGAACTTACCGGTACGGCTGTCTCCGCTCTGGCGACGCCGTTCAAAGAGGCGACGATATCACTAAAAACGCCCGCGTGGGTGCGGGCGGGGATGAGAGTGAGGAGTACGAAAAAGGCGACCAAAAAGGCCGGTAGGGTACTGAAAAGGATATGTCGTCCCAGAGGGAGGCTTGCCGGGCCTGCCGGGGATTCACTTCGGGGGAACCAAATAGGCCAATTTGATTGACCTTTTGTCGTCGCTCGTTCGGAAAACCAAAAGCCCTGCTTTTGCTTTTCTCTCACTAAGCTAGACAATAAGCCAAAGTTTGACAGCGGCAGCGGAAGGTACGGAAATCCCGGCTTTATCTCACTCCAGGGAGAGGCCGGGACGGAAGAAGCTGAAAGGCCACCGTCTGGTCCACTGTACCTTCATGACTGCTTCAGAGTCAACGTGTCATGTACTACAAGGGGGGATAACTATTCTGTCAATACTTTTGAGGGGGCGTGCTATAGTTCCTCGGTGGATTATCTAAACGGCCTAAATGAGGCTCAAAAACAGGCTGTTTTACACATTTCGGGACCCCTTTTGATAGTCGCCGGGGCAGGAGCCGGCAAGACCAAGACCATCACCCACCGCATCGCCCACCTCATTGGGAGCGGGGTTCCGGCCCACCAAATCCTTGCACTGACCTTCACAAACAAGGCGGCCGGGGAGATGCGGGAGAGGGTACGAAAACTGCTCGCCGGGAAGCAGGGCACCCCCCTCCTCACGACCTTCCACTCCCTCGGAGTGCGCATTTTGCGGGAATTCCACCAAAGTGCGGGGGTACCGCGGGGGTTTGTCATCTGGGACAGGGATGACAGCATGAAAGCGCTCAAGGCGATTCTGCTCCGGATCGGCTCCGACCTCTCGCCCAAAAGCGCGCTCTCGGCCATTTCGAGGGAAAAAGGCAAGGGGGTGACAGGCGCCGAGTACGCTTCCGGCGCATCCCTCAACTACCGGCAACAGGGCGTCGTCCGTGCGTGGGATTTGTACGAACAAGCGATGCGGGAGGAAGGTGCGCTCGATTTCGACGACCTGTTGCTCCGCACACTCTCGCTTCTGCGCGACAAGACCGACATCCGTTCACTTCTACAAGACCGTTGGCAACACATCACCATCGACGAGTACCAAGACACCAACGGCGTGCAGTACGAGATAGCGCGACTTCTCGCGGGAGAGCGGAAAAATCTGTGCGTCGTCGGCGACACCGACCAGAATATTTATTCCTGGCGAGGTGCGGACATAGAGCACTTGCTCGGTTTTGGTGAAGCGTTCCCGGGCGCGAAAGTGGTGAAGCTCGAAGAAAATTACCGGTCGAGCGGTACCATTCTCGCCGCGGCCAACGGCGTCATCGAGAAAAATCTGAAACGCATTCCGAAACGCCTCATCGCCACGCGCGCCGTGGGCGAGCCGATTCGTATGTACGGCGCGCAGAATGAAGTGGACGAGGCATGGTTCATCGCGCAAAGCGCCGTACAACTTATTGCAAAAGGCGTACCGGCCTCACACATCGCGGTCTTGTACCGTGAAAATTTTCAGTCGCGCGTGCTCGAAGAAGCTTTTTTGCACCTCGGCGTGCCGTACCGGGTACTTGGAACGCGATTTTTCGAGCGGAGGGAAGTGAAAGACGTGCTTTCATACCTCCGAGCTGCGCTCAATCCCGCAAGTAAAAATGATATCACCCGCATCATTGCGGTGCCGCCGCGCGGCATCGGCAAAGTGACGCTCGATAAGATGTTTGCCGGCAACGAAGGCGGTATTCCGAGCGCCGCGCGCGCGAAAGTGGCGGCATTCCGGGAGACGCTCGTCGCAATCCGCGCCGCCATCACAACCGCTCCGGCATCGGAAGCGGTTCACTTCGCTATCGAAGCGAGCGGCATAGAAGCGATGCTGAAGAAAGACCCCGAAGAGGGCCAGGAGCGTCTCGGCAACGTGCGCGAGTTGGTGAACCTTTCAACAAAGTACGACGACGCGCTGCCGCCGGAGGGAATTGAGCGTCTGCTTGAAGAGGCGGCGCTACAAAGCGAGCAGGATGCGCTCGAGAAACCGCTTGACGCGGTGTCGCTCATGACCGTACACGCCTCCAAAGGATTGGAATTTGATGCGGTATTCGTCACGGGGCTTGAGCAAGGACTTTTCCCGTCGATTCGCGACGACGACGGCACGCGTGACTCGGAAGAGGAGCGACGACTTTTCTACGTGGCCATTACGCGCGCGGCGCACCGCCTCTTTCTCTCGTACGCGCGCGAGCGCATGAAGTACGGTTCGCGCGAATACACCCTGCCGTCCGAATTTTTGGAAGATATCGACGCCCGATTACTCACCAACGCCGCGCTTGAGCCGGCAAGTGAGGATATTATTGATTGATATGAGGCGTAAAGGAGCACGATTGGGGCAGCATTTTCTTACGAATCCGCACTACGCACGGATGCTTGTCGAAGCGGCACATGTTCGCGCCGGCGACACGGTTCTTGAGATCGGTCCGGGCACCGGCGCTCTTACCAAAGAATTGCTCGCGACCGGCGCGACCGTTATTGCTATAGAAAAAGACGAGGGTCTTGTCGCGCGCCTGCACGAGACGTTCGCCGATGAGCTCGCGAACGGAAAACTCATTTTAGTTTCGCAAGATGTGCGAGATTTTGATCCGTCGGCGCTCGGCGCGTATTCACTCGCCGCAAATATCCCGTACTACATCACGGGAGAAATTATGCGGCAGTTCCTCACCGCAAAGAACCAGCCGCGCACAATGGCGCTTTTAGTACAAAAAGAGGTCGCGCAGCGCATTGTCTCGACTACGGAGAGTATCCTTTCCATATCGGTAAAAGTGTACGGAGTGCCAAGTATCGCAGCCAAAGTCTCACGCGGGAATTTTTCACCGCCACCCTCGGTCGACTCCGCGATTTTGGTCGTCAGAAATATCTCGCGCGACTTTTTCGCGGACTTAGACGAGGGATTATTTTTCAAAGTCGTACGCGCGGGTTTTTCTTCGAAGCGAAAATTCTTGGCAAATAACCTTTCGACTTTGTTTAAGAAAGAAAAAGTGCTTGCGGCATTCGCGGTCAACGAGCTCGATGAAAAGATCCGCGCAGAGCAGGTTCAGCTGGAGAAATGGAAAAAACTAGCTTTATTCCTTGGAAGAGCGTGAGCGCATCACATGCACCGCTCCACAAGTTTGTACCCGGACGCTTTAATCTGGTCACATGATGCGCCCTTGATGTCGCACGGGTCGTTCGAGCCGCTGAACGGCGGTGTAGTTCTTGTGCGGCAATAACTAGCCATGTCGATGCTCGGGGGAGGAGCCGTCTTTGTTTGCTGAAGCGGCGGAGGTGGAGGGGTGGGCGCAGCTGCCCCACTTGAGCCCATCATCGTGATAGCGATGCCGGTGTAAATCTCGAGCGGACTTATCTGGTAGATGCAGTAATAGGGCGGAGCGGCAAGTCCGAGGAGCCATTGGCCGGCGTAAGCGGGAGGACCGAACTGATAGGTGCGTGTGCCGGTCGTCCAAATATATTCACCGCCGCGCGGCGGGCCGACGTTGGCATAGATAGTGGAGTTGTACACGCATTGCAAGACGGTCGTCGTGCGACCGCCGAAAGGAAAGGCGTTTGCAACAAACGGCGTAAGCACAAAAAGTACACCTAGAGCCGTTGCGAGTTTTCGCATGCATATATTGTAGCAAGGTTTCGAATGCCGCTTCGAAAAATACGTTACACTAACGGGATGGAATGGCTTCGCTTGCATCCGTACACGGTGGCGCTCATCGGCTCGGCGCTGGTCGTCTTCATCGGTGCGTATTTCGTGGCGCAACGTGTGGCAGTCGCACCCGATTCTTCCGTATCGCGCAATTGGGGCAACGTGGGCGGGACACTTTCCGACCCGATTGCAAATGCGCTCGCACCAACGACGAATACGCAGCAAAATTTATATACGCAGGTAAGAAGCGGTCCGCCATATGTCTGGAGCGGTACGCAAAACACACAAGATACTCCCGCCGATACGTTCGATTTCGATGCATTCGTCGCCTCGCTCACGAAGCCTCCGGCCAACACAGGAGCGACGGTACAAACCGATGCCGGTGTCGACGCCTACTCCTTTATTCCCGGCGGAATGATAAGCACTTCGACGCCGCAAAAACCGCGCACCCCTGATCAGGTCGCACTCCACGAGTACGGCAACGAAGCCGGAGGAAACATTCAATTCTTTGAAGAAACGCACGCCTCTATGCCGCAGACCCTCAAAGACCAATTTGAAGACCGCGGCAATCCCGCAAAAAACGCGGCGCTCATCGATCTCGGCAACGCCCTCGCGCATGTCGGGCAGCAGCTGAGCGACATCGAAGCCCCCGGAGCGGTAGCAACGGCCAACAAAAATCTCGCTGAAAGCTACAAAGAGATAGGCGGGAAACTTGCCCTCATCCCGAACGCACAGGGAGATTTGCAACTCATCACCGCAATGCGTACGTATGACGACGCGGTAGACAAATTTGTCAAGAACTACGTCGCATTGGCCACTCTTCTCTCGGTTTCCGGCGTCACCTTCTCCGCCGACGAGCCCGGCAGCGTCTTCACCTTCAGCGCCGCGAGCTTTTAGGCCACCTATCCCCCTGCTGTCCCCTCGAAATCCCCGCGCTATTCGATTTTTCACCTTATACTGTATGGGTGAGAAACGAAAACTCGACTGCCGAGAGCTTTTTGCATATGAGAGCTATCGCTACTCTCGCCGTCGTCGCGCTCCTCAGTATTACGCTGTGGAAAGTAGAGCAAGCGCTCGTCGGAAGGGCGCCCAATCAGATAGCGATAAACACTTCCGCGCCCGTGGATAGCCAGGCCGCCACACCCTTCGACACCATCGACTGGCAGGCACCGCTTGCAGCTGCCGCAAACACTTCCGCGCCCACCCCGGCCGCATCCAGCGTCAACGACAAAGACGGCCTCTCGAATATCGGCGACAACGTGGTCTCGGCACTCATTGAATCTTCCGCGGCGCTACAAGATTCGGGACAGTACTCGCAATCCAATTTTGCGGGTATGGCAAGCGACATCGCGTCCACGCTTCAGGCGCATGTGTCGTATACCACGTACAAAGCGGGCGATATTAAAACGGACTCTGATGTTTCGTATCCGCGCATGCTGAAATACCGCGACGACATGCGTGTCGCACTCGCACCGCTTTTACAGAATCCCGGCTACGAACTAAAACTATTCTCGTCGTACCTTGATACAAAAGACATGACGTACCTCACGAAGCTCAAAACTGCGGCTCATAATTACACCGCCGCAACAACGAACACGCTCCACGTGACAGTTCCGCACGATGCTCTTTCCCTGCAGCTCGGCGCGGTGAACGCGCTTTCGCAGTTCGGCGCGCTTGTGCAATCGATGGCTGAGCACGCCGACGACGGTTTTGCGGGTGCCGCACTCCTGCGGTCATACGGCGCCTCTGAACAAGCAGTACTCAACTCTTTCAACGCACTCGCGCAGTACCAAAAGAGCAAAACACCATGAGAAAAATACTGCCCGTCATCCTCGTCGTGCTTTTCTTTTCACCGCTCGTTGCGCATGCGGCACAATGCGTTAACGGCAAGATACTCGACGATGCCGGCGCCGACACCGGGCAAACATGTGTCGGCTCGACCCCGCAAACAGCAGACCAGGCGGTGCAAGCCTCCGCCGCCTACCAATTCCAAAACGAAGGCATCTTCGGCTGCAACCAAATAGCCGGCGTCAACATGAGCGTAGGTACGATGGCCGCCATCGGGGGCGTGTACGTGCCCGTCAACGATGCCGCCGTAACGGTGAACACAGGCACGCTCGTGTACCTCCAATGCATTTTGCGTCCGCTCGTCGACCGCCTACGCGAGAGTGCGAGTTCCGCGCTCTTCAAGAAAACGCAGACCGCAATCAGCAGCGGTAGGCAAGGTAATCAGCAGTATGTGGTCAATTACGACGCC
Organism: Candidatus Nomurabacteria bacterium; assembly: GCA_943359705.1. Classification (GTDB taxonomy): domain Bacteria; phylum Patescibacteriota; class Minisyncoccia; order Phycocordibacterales; family UBA2100; genus UBA10103. Next base: position 17,403 of record CALRIB010000007.1, read on the forward strand.
GAGCGGGGTCAAGTGGAGGATCGCAGCACGCTCGCATCCTTGCAAAGTCCGATGCTTGACGCCGCGGGCAAAAAATTGGCGCCGATCGTTAAGAGGTATGTTGCACAAGAGTACATGCAAGGGAAGAACAGCCCTCAGTCTGAATACAGTTGTCCCGATGCAAATATTGAGGCTGACTTGAACAACCAGGGCAACGCCATTCGCGCCATACTTGCTGAATCGAATCCGAGTGCGTGCATTCCTCTCTATCAGGCGATGGGACTTCGAGACCTCGTCAACTCGAAACGGGCACAAGACGTTGCAAACTGGGAAGCGCAAATAACCGCCGGTCGCGGGTTTTATCCGGTCACCGACAACGCATCAGACCCGGGACAAACAAAAATGCTCACGCCCGCATCGGTTGTGCAGGAGTCGTACCAGAACATTCTCAACTCCCCGGTTCGTCAGCTTGAAAGCGCCAACGACATCGGACAAATGATAGGTGCCCTCTTTGCCGGTGTGGCAACGCAAGTCATTTCCGACAGCAAAGGTCTTGCCGGTCTCACGCAGAGTGTCGGCGGACAGCCTTCCTACCTCGACCAAGTGGCCAAAGAGTCGTCGCAGGGTGTTGTGGGTGCAGCTACCAACGCCGCGCTCTCCATCCTGAACGGCACGCGGCAGGTGGAAGCGAGCTTCCTAGCCTCGATGAACGCCATTGCGACGACGCTGACCAATACGATTGCGCAGCTGCGAAGTACCGAGCAGCAGTGCTGGAATCTCATCGTGCCGAAGGCAAAAGACTATGCCGCACAGCAGAACTGCACAACCGACAACACCGTAGACCCTCCGGTGCAGACCTGTACCGGTGGCTACACGCTCGACCCGAAGAAAATCGCGGCGGCCACGAGCTCGCGCGCATTCTCGCAGCAAGTTATTGATTCACAAGTCACGCCGCTCGCGAGCGTCGCAGTGCAAAACACGCAAAGCTCACAAAAAGCTCTTTCTCTCATCGACCAACTCATTGCCGGCGTCACCAACACGACATCGCTCGATGCGCAGCGCATCTCGCTCCAGCAGCTCGACTCGCTCGTCGCACAAAAGGCGCTGCACACGCAGTACGATTCACAGCGCGCGGCACAGCAATCGCAAGATGTGCAGGGCGCGATGACCAATCTCGTCGGCGACACCGCAAAGGCGTGGGGCGATTCTCCCGACCCGTCGGTAGGCTGGTGCAACGTCAACAATCAAACGGTCATCAAACTCTGGGCCGAGCGGTGGAAGAAATAAGCCGTATGTTTAAAGCTCTCAATCGGAAAAAGCAAAAAAATATTGTCATTCTACTGTTTATTTTCTTAGTAATGCTTGTTTATTTTCCTCCACTTCCGACGCAGGCGGCGGGAAACTGTCCCGATGGATATTTTTACCGAAGCGACATCACTGACGCAAACGGCGTGAATATCTGTGTGGATACCCGAACGACATCACTGAACGCAGACGGTACATGCAAAAATCCGGACGAGGCCGGTTATTACTACACCAACATCGGGGGGAAACCATCGCTAAAGACAGCAGCGTGCATACACAAAGACCCGGCTGATACTTCCGTAACGGTTTGCAAGATGTCGAGCTTTAACTGGAGTCCGATTTTCAGTCCGACTTGCTGGGCCCGAACATTATCGGTTGTCATCGGTACGGCGCTCATAACCGTCAGTGCGTGGCTCCTTGCTCTTGCCGGTCTTTTCTTCAATACACTCATTAATTACACCGTTATTCAGTTCGGTACGCTTTTCAATCCCGCAGTACTAGCAGGAATCAACCAAGGGTGGGCAGCTATGCGGGACGTGGCGAATATCGTCATCATCGGCATGTTCGTCTTTATTGCCGTTAACATGATCCTAGGGGTGGAGGAGTACGGCAAGAAAAGTCTGGTCGCTCGTGTACTTGTGGTGGCGGTGCTCATTAACTTCAGTCTTCTTTTCAGCCGAATGATAATCGACGCGTCGAATTTCCTTTCGACCCAGTTCTATACGATGAGCGGACTGGGGAATGATGCCAACAATGCGTCAAAAAACAGCGGGCTAGTACCCTCGGTGTCCACGAAAGATTTGACCTTCGCGGAAAAAGGAGTCGCTGGACAATTTATCCAATTCGCCGGACTTCCAACCGCCGGTATCACGTACGACGCACTCTCCGCCGCAGCCTTCGGCGACGCGAAAACAAATTACACGACCGCGAACGGTTGGTTCGCGCTTCTTCATGGCGTTGTCGTTGCCACGCTTTTTTCCGTCGCGGCATTTGTCCTCTTCTACGGATGTATCATCTTAATAACACGAGCGCTCTTCGTGACCTTCGTGATGCTTACGTCAGCGCTGGCATTCGCGAGCTGGCTCATTCCGCATCCGGACGTCGAAATCGGATGGGAAAAATGGTGGAAGGCTCTGCTCAAAAGTGCGTTCCTCGGTCCTATCATGATCGGTCTTTTGTGGGCCACACTGCTAATCGCAAAACAAATGGCTGTATCCCCAACGGGGACAGCGGGTACGCTCGGCTCACTTATTACCGACCCAACAAACCCGCTAAATCTTCAGGCATTAATTTCGTACGTGCTTATCATCGGCCTCTTGTTCGGAACGTTCTACGCATCCAACCATCTCGCGGGCTCGATTACCGGGTTCAATTCGCTGAAAAAAGCATGGAGCGGAACAACGATGGCTATCGGTGGAACCGGATTCGGAGCGCTTTCGCGCATTACGGGATTGTTAGGCAGGGGGACTGTCGGCGCGGCCAGTGGTGGTATGTATAAGACATTGAGGGATCGCGGTTGGGGGATGGCGAACGCAAACTTTTTACAAAAAGCCGCGGTAGTTTCTTCGCGCTGGCTTGGGCAACGCACGTTCGACCCAATGGCAAGCAAAGCCGTTAGTTCAGTTACCAAACAGCTTGGCGGACTTATGCTCGGCTCTGATAGTACGGGTAAGGGCGGATACCTAGGTGTGAAGAAGCGACAAGCGAAAGCGGCAGAAGAATTGGCTCGGGCAATGCGCCCAAGCGAGGAGGCACGGAACACCTTGGCACAAGCGGCGCGCGCACAAGAGGAGCAGCTTGTGGCGGGTCAAAGAACCGCTCTTGCCCAACAACAGGCGGCCCACGAGAACGCGCGCGATACGGCCGACCACGATGGGGCGGCAGAAGAAGACCGAGTTCGTACGGGCCCGCAGCAAGCCGAGCGTGCTCACATTCAAACTGTCGCCAGACCCGCTGCGGAAAGTGCAGTCACGACTCGAAGACAAGAACTCGCCGAGGAACAGGAGCGGCGACAAGAAATGCAGGAAGACTACGCGCGCGAACTTCGTTTTACTGAGCAGCGCATCTTAAACGCACAGCAGCGAGCCGACGCAGTCGAGGAGGCGGCCGCTCGGACGCGGTTAGATGAACTCACTAACGAAAGAAGCTCGGCAAACGCCGGTTTTGCCACAATAATAAATCAACGTACTCAGGCAACAGCGGCGGCAGAAAGGCAAGTTCAGCAGCTTGACGAGCGCATGATTCAACTCAATCGTGAGGCGAGCAATATGGGAGCCGCGGAAACGGTGGCGACGCGCACATACCACGAACGTCATCTTGAAAATATTCAGCGCGACACAAATGCCCTGAACACTCAAGTTGCTGCCGCGGGGCAGAATGTGCACGATCAAGCGGCTCCGAGAGCAATCGCCGAGCAAATTTCTCGCTTCAAATCATTGTATAGTCAGGGCATTATCGATGAGTTGGGTGGCGCGATACGCGAACATGAACGGGACGAGAATATCGGTGCTACGATTCGTAACTTGATGAGACAACAACAGCAACAAGGCGACGGTCATTGATAAGTATGGACGAGAAAACTCAATCACAAGTAATGGGGGCCCTCGCAAAACTCCCCAAGCCAATACAGAACGCGATATCTTCCGCCGACCTAGAGAAACAGTTACGCGCACTTGCTGACACGCACAAACTACACCTCGATCAATGGGAAAAACTCGAGAGTGAAGTGATGTTAACGCTTCTAGGCCTACATCCGATAGAGCAGCTAGGACAAAACATTAAAAAAGAGGTCGGGGTTTCCGATGAAGTACTTCCACTACTTTTGACAGATGTAAACAGAATTGTATTCGAACCGATTCGCGCAGAATTAGAGCGGGAGCTTGAGCATCCGGATGCGAAAGCCGAAAAAGTAAGCGACGTCGATGCGGCGCG
>CALRIB010000008.1 GCA_943359705.1 Candidatus Nomurabacteria bacterium
AAAATCGACGCGTCGATTTTCGCGCCAACCTCTACCGCCGCGTCGGGAGCGTATTCGCGAAGAACGCGAAAGGGCTTCGCCGTCTGCGCCTTGTTGAGGTGCTTTTCTTTTCGTGTCTGGAATCCCACCTGCGCCGCATCGTAACCGTCCTTTTCCTTGGTCTTTACCTGCGTCACCGTAAGCGGACCGGCCGTAATGACGGTCGCGGCAGAGACAACACCGGCCTCATCGAAGACCTGTGTCATTCTCCCTTTTGTGCCGAGCATGAATTTTACCCCGTGAGATACTTTATCTGTCATATTTTTTTCAATCGATAGCCACGGGAAACGTTCTTTTATTTTCCACTCGCCGGGTGTTTATCTCACGGGGTGAATGGTTTACAAAAAAACGCCCTCAATGGAAGGGCGCTCCCTTCACCATTGGTCCCCTGCCTACCGGCAGGCAGGCCTTTTAGGGACGTAGCGTGGGGGCACTATACAGGGCAGCGTTTGAAAATGCAAATTTATATGCCGGGTGATGCTGTGGGCGGCAGAGAGGGCGGATGACGCTTCGGCCGGAAAACAAAGAAAAGGCACGCGAGCAGTATCAGAACTCCGACAACGGCAAAGACGCCGGCCAGGCCGAAAGAAGAAAGCAACGAGCCGAGCGCAGAAGGAGTACCCGCTGCTTCTTGCGGCGAACAAAGGGACGGGTCGATTGCTTTGCAGTCGTACGATATCTGTGTTTGGTCGACTAGTTGACCGCCCCGGTACAGCTTCGCGCTGATATTGAACGTGCCGTAATCCATTTTCGGCGTGAATTTGTCGGCGACACCCATCATGGCACCCGTCACGTCGCCCGCGTACGTATATTCGTGAATGATGTTGCCCATTTGGTCGGTGAGCGAAAGAACGAGTTTACCGTCCGGCACCGATGCGCTCTGCCCGGCATTGTGCAGGCATGAGAAAAGCGTCGCTTCATGCCCCGCGCGCAGCGGATACGCGGTTACCCCCGGAAAGTTGATGCGCGTGCGGTCAATTCCGCTCCTCACGAACCGTACGTTGATGATGGATTGTGTGTTGCCCCAGTGGAGTGTACCGACAAGAAGATAGACGGGGTACTGTGTGTCGGTGGCGGTATAAACGACCGGCGCGGTGCCGCCCGCGGCGACTCGTACCGGCACTTCCGAATGGGCAACACGATTTTGCAAAAGTTGTGCGTCCCAGTAATACAGATCCCAGTCGACGGTGACGACGGTAGGTTTATCCGTTGTGTTTTGTACGATCGCTGAAACCGGAACGGCGGCCGATGTATCGACCGACGGTGCAAAAGCGGCAAAATGATACGGGCGCCCCGCCACGGTGACCGACGTTTTGTCGAAACTCACGTCGTTTTGCAGTTCGCCTGAGACCGAAAAGCTCGCCGTGTTCCCTACCACATCGTCGGTAAATGAAAGTCCGAGCAGATTGAACTTCTTTGCGGTCGTGAAAAAAGTCGCCACCGAATACGAGCCGCTTTTTTCGTAGCTCGGAATATCCCACGTAAATGCTATGGGCATGGAGCCGTGCGCGGGGAGCGCGATGCCCTGCCGCACGAAGTATTGGTCGACGACGTCGGGGCCGTTCACGTCTTTTTCCGAGCCGCGCTCGCGCAACACCTTTACATACAACGAGCCGTCGACTATCGGATACGAATTGTTGTTGGTGAGCGAGCCGCTGAAGGAAACGGGCGCGCCGGATACGGCACTCGCGTTGTCGGCATGGATGTTGGCCTGCACGGAGCCGAATGAATAGTATTGGAAACAATCAGTCGTGCCTGCGGGCATCGATAGAAGCGGCGCGGGAATAGCGCCGTCGGTAGGCGGGGTGGGGAGCGATGCGGCCGCGGCGAGTAGCGGCATGCATGCCGTGAGTACTGCGAGGGTTGCGATAGAAATTTTGTGCATAGAAAATTAGAGTTCGTTGAACGAGGGCAAGATATCGACGGTCGCGGATTTCGTGAGCGACGCGCCCGTGGCGTCTCTGCACGAGAGCGTATAGGTGGTTTGTATCTTGATGGCCGAGGTTTCGGTACCCTCCGGCGCGGAAAACGCGCCCGTCCACGCGCCGAGCCCGTTGGCGGCCTTATCAATCGCACTCGTTACCGCGCAGGAAAGAATGTTGGTGGTACTCCAAAAGACGTGCGTCGTCTCGCCCGCGCGAACGAGTGAGGGAATGGCGCGGATGCTGAGGGACGTCGCGACGTTACCGCCGTTACCGCCGTCTCCTCCCCCTCCGTTGTCCGAACCGGCGGCGCTTCCCGCGAGATCGCTCTGGTTTTTGCACGTGAACGTGAACGTCGTCCACGCCCATGAGAGCCCGCGACTGTCTGTGACGAGGACTCTAACGGTCTTCGCGCCGGCCGCGGCAAACGTGCGCGACGCTGTTTGCGGTGTGCCTGAGGGCACGTAGCCCGAGCTCGGCACTGTCTGGTCTACCGTGCCGTTGCCGTCCCAATCGATGCCGTATTTTATTTGGTCGCCGTCAGGGTCAGTGGCCGACAGCGTTATCGCGTACGGCATGCCGATGAGACACTGGCCCGCGCCGCCCACGGCAGTTCCGCTGCCTGCGCCTGCAACGTTTGGTGAACCCGGTGCGTGACCGTCGCCGGAATTAACGTTGATGGGGCATGAAATGTTTTGTGACGGCACCTGCAATGTGTATGTCTCGCCGGCTGCCAATCCCCCGGCATGCCCGTTATCCTGAATCGCCTTTACGATTCCGTCGCCTGTTGCCGCAGGAGCTTGACCGGGTACTACCGTTTGCATCGCGGGGGCTGTGTAGCACGCGCCGCGTCCGTACCACGTGGTCGCGCCCGCCATGTAGAAGTGCCCGATAGTCGGATCGAAATTAAAATTCGCCGTCGCTGCACCCTGGCCGCTTGCGGTGCAGATGACGGAGCCGTCTGAGAGCGGAGCGTCGCAGGCGAATACCCCCACCCCGCGTATCGTCACTTGCTGCTTCGGGGGTGCCACGGCAAGCGAACCGAAATATTCGACCTGCCCCGATGAGCCCGCGTACCCGCCGCCGTGCGACGATACCATGCTCATAAAATAATTTTTATCGCTGCACTGATTGGGCGGCGAGCCGGCATCCGCCACCCAATCGCCGTAGGGCGAATCGAGCGAAGAACCCGTGCCGAACCAAAAGACGTCGGCGGAGACGTGCGGTTTGAAATAAAATTTGACCCGCGCGCCCTTCGGCACCGATCCCCCGCACGCGATAGTTGCAAGCATCTTCCCCGACCCGTCGACTTGCTGTACTTCGGTGTTGTAAGTGACTGATGCGTTGGGGTTGTAGAGATAGAACGGGTATGTAAAACCCGATTGCGAGGTGAGGTTAACTCCTGTCGTCTTGCTCCAGACGACGCTATCGGCCATCGCAAGCTGCGAGCCAAAAAAGAGGGCCGCGAACGTTATCGCGCACACCGAAAGTACGCGCGAGCGGGACATACTATGGCGTTGGTGCAACGAACGCGCCGGTCACGTGGTGGCCATGGCGATGCAAGAACATGCCGATAACGAACAGAAGCACGGCGGAGGTGAGGCCGAGGGTGATGGCGATAAATCCGTACGGGCCGGACAATCCGAATGCCTCATCAATTGAGCAGAAAAAAGCGGGCAAACCCGAACACGTGTTCGTGGTACCCGCATTGCTCGCCGCGAAATCTTCGGCAGAAAGCGGGCGCCACTGTATGTCTTGCGCGGTTACCCCCTGTTCGCTCGCCTGCTTCGTGAGCGCAACAACAAGAGCTTCGAGCTGCGCCTCGGTCATCCCCTGCGAGCGCGGGTCGGATGTAATTGCTGCGCGTATGGTTGCGTTCAAATCAGCATCGCTCGATTGCGCGCGCGCAACGAAGGGTACGATGCATGCGGAAAACAAAATTGCGAGAATTAAAAATCGAAACGCGCTCGAAGAACGGGAACCCATAAGATGAATCATAGCAGCTCGCGCGACACACCGGCGCAACAATGTTGACAGCGTACTGTTTTCTTAGAGCTCCTGAAACCCCGGCAGAATATACACGGTCGCGGTTTCGCTGATGTGTGAGTTGTTGTATCCGGTACAGGAGAGTGTATAGATAGTCTGCACGTAAATGACGGAAGAGGTCTTGCTGCCTGAGGTGCCGCTCCACGACTCGTCGTTGGAGCCAGTGACAGAGCAGGAAGAAACGTTGGAGATGTTCCAGTGGATGGTGGTGCTCTCTCCTGCGCGGATGATGGAGGGAATTGCCTGGAGGTGACCGGTGATGATATCGCTCGACGAGGTGAACGAGGGCGCTGGAGGAGAGACACATATATTGGAACCGGAGGAGCAGATAAGCCCGGAGGCGCAAGCGGTGTCAGCGCCCGTGCAACTGTTGTGCACGTGCGTGGCATCGGTGCACGTGTATGTGGGAGTGCAGGGGTTCACGACGTCGACGGAGAGAGTTTGGTAGGTGTTCCACGATGGATGTGCGGAACTTCTTGCACGTGCGTAGAAGGTATACGTGCCAGCTGCGGTGGGAGTGAAGATGACGACCTTGGTGAGGTCGGGGTTCGTCGTGTTGCCGAGTCCTCCTGAGGAGCCGGACGGGTTTCCGACGGCTGCGTCAATATTGTCCTCCACGAGCAGGTCGCCGGTACTTGTGGAGAAGGTGGCGGTGAGAGTGAGGGGAGAGTTGGTGTAGTGGGTGCCACTGTTTACGGACAGGGTAGCGCTGGGGGCTGCGGGGAGCGAGACAGTGACGGTATACGAGCTCCAATTCGAGACATTGCCATGCGAATCTTCAGCGCGGGCTTTAAAGGTCTTGGTGCCGATAGCTCCGAACGTATGACCGGTCTGTTTTGAAACTCCGCTTGCAACATACCCAGTGGTTGGTAGCCACTCATCGACAACACTATTATTGTCCCAATCAATGGCGTATTTTACGGTGTCGTTCTCAGGATCGCTTGCGGTGAATGTATATGTATAGGGCACACCAACGATATCGGATTGAGAGCCGGAAACGGTAGGGGCATTTGGTGCGAGGTTCGTATACGTAATGACAATAATGCCGGGTGCGCCCGCGCCACCCGAAGAGCCGCCATTAAACCCGCTACCGCTATATGCTCCTCCTCCGCCACCACCACCGCCATATGAGCCGCCTTCGGCACCTGGCATTTGGTTCCATCCAGGACCGCCACCGCCACCGCCACCGGAGCCGTGCGAAGTATCCCATTCAGTGCCCGCACCGCCCGGACCGGCCGCGCCGCTACCGGAAGTGCTTAACGCAGGTCTTCCAAAACCGCCGCCTCCGCCGCTTTGTCCCGCGTCGCCATTTGGCGCACTATCCGTCCAACCAGCGCCACCGCCGCTTCCTGAAAAATTATTCCCGCCCATCGCGGCGAGCGCGCGTGGAAGATACGCGGGATCGCTCGTTACATAACTACCGCCCGACGTTCCGCCGCCGCCGCCGCCGCCAGCGCCCGGAGTACCGCTTCCACCATTCCCATGTGGACCTCCTGCCCCGCCACCGCCGGCGCCGCCGACCCAGATCCCGTTGCAACCGGCATAATACGGCTCGTTCCCGCCGGTGCCGCCGCTATAGGCGACAGAGCCTCCGCCGGTCATCACTGCGGCACTCGCCTGTCCACCAGCACCACCCAGCGCATTACCGCATCCTGTCGCGACTGTCCCAGGTGAACCGCCTTTTGCACCCACAATGACGGAGCTTCCACTAATGGAACTACAACTCGAATTAGAACTGCAGAAAAAACTATCGCCTCCGGTGCCGCCGTTGCCGGACCATGGACCTGCGGCGCCCGTTGCCCCTACTGAATAATAAAACGCGGATCCCGGCGAAGTCGTTATGTTGGAAATTTTTGCATAGCCACCTCCACCTCCACCTCCACCGCTGCCGAATGCCCACCATTGCACGTAATCGATGCCGTTGCCGCCCGAGCCTCCTCCGCCACCGCCGATGACCTCTATCGAATTTGATGGTGACCAGTCCGACGGCACGATCCAACTTCCCGATGCGGACGTAAGGTATACATATGTCGTGCTTCCAAACGCACATACAGGCAGGAGGAGCGTGCATGCGATACTGAAGATAATTTTTTTCATGTGAGCGGTACGTTTTTCGAGCGGCGATACAGTGCTGAAGCAGCCAGAAGCAAAACAAGGATCGCGCCAACAGATACCGCGCTGATCCATGGGTTGTTTTTCTGCCGCGCACCCGCGTATTCCCTGCTGGCCTCTACATGTCGCGTAAGTGCTGTGACCATTTGATCGATTTTCTCACGCGGCATCTCTGAAGTTGCCTGATCGGTGAGGATCGCAGTCCTTGCGTTAGTCGCTATTTCTTCCGGATTAGTTCCGGACATACCCGGATGTCGAAAAAGTATATCTGCGATGATCCGTATCTCCTCCTCGCTCATGCGCGGAGTGCCGACATCGAATTGTGGAGACGCACTGACCATCGCGCCTTCGGAATTTTGCATCATCGGAACCTGAGCCGCTGCCACAAGAGGCGCACTGAGTACTACAAGTGCGGTAGCGAGTAGCTTTTTCACACTTCTATTGTACCGCGCGAAAAAGCCGCGCCGCCCCGGTGGGCGGCGCGGCTGTGTATTTTCGACTACCGGCGACGTAGAGCGAGGGACGTGTGAAAATTTTTTCACACGTGGAGCGAGGAGTCGGAAAGCGCCGAAGGCGCTTACATCATTTTAACGTCTATATTTACACCCGACGGCAAATCAATGTTGGTCAAAGCTTCAATAACTTTCGGCGCGGGATTCAAAATATCTATCATGCGCTTGTGGATACGCATTTCAAATTGCTCGCGCGAATCCTTGTCGATGAACGCGGCGCGATTGACCGTGTATTTCTTGATGTCGATGGGAAGCGGTACCGGGCCGATGACTTCCGCGTTGTGGCGGGCAGCAACGTCGATTATCTGCTTCACCGCACCGTCCAAGACGCCGTGCTCGTAGGCGCGGACTTTGATACGGAGGCGGTGGGAGGCGTCAGCTTTCTTTGGTGCGCGCACGGGGGCAGCGACAACCGCATCGTCGGTCTTTTTCGCACGCGGTGTACGCGGCGCTTTCGTCTTCGGTGCAGCTTTCGCAGGCATAATCAATGAACCCGCAGAGTATGCACCATAGCGCCTCCTGATGCAAGAAAATCCCCGCCTAAGGCGGGGATTTTCTCTAAAAACAAGCGATATTACCCGCGGTTGTGCATGATCTCTCCGCGAACGCGCTCGATAGTACGAGCCGCCGCTTCTTTGCCGCCGAGGCCGAAGGCCAAGCCGAAGGCAAGCGAGAGTGCCACCACGAAGCCCGTGAAGAGCGTCTGGACGAATTCCGACGCAACGCCGAGCTGATTGAGAACAGCCAAGACGGCCGTTATCCAGATAGCGTACTTCGCGACCGTGCCGGCGAGGTTCCCGGAGTGGGCGCCTGCCGCTTTGGCCGAGCTTGCGATGATGTTCCTTACCGCTTCAGCCACGATGGCTGCAAGGATGAGGATGAGAACCGCGACGATGACCTGCGGGAGGTAGTAGAGCACCACCTGCTGGAGGAAGACCGTGACGCGATTGAGGCCGAGCACGTCGAGTGCCGCGACCAAGAAGACGATGACGACGAACCACTGCACGAGCGTGCCGAGGAACGCGCCAACGTTGAGGTTAAAACCCGCCTCGCGCGAGACCTCGTTGAGGCCTGTCGCTTTGAGGGCTTCGTCGATGCGTAATACCTTCACGACCTGCTCCACGACCCGGTAGAGTACCACTCCGACGATCCATCCGATTATGAAGATGATGACCGCGGCGATGATTGCCGGAACGAACTGGACGACCGTGTACCAAAGATCCGTGAAGGAGCTCTGAAGGACGCTCGCCGATTGACTAACTATCATAGTGAGATAGCAATATTACTAATATTAATAAGTCTTTAAGGTTTTCGACCCCTTGAGCTTTGATTATACCATTTTTTCCATTTGTAAAGCCCTAGAATCGGCCTTCCTGTGGATTGCGGCCAACTCCCTGCTTGGCTTATTTCCTCGCTATTTGCGCCTAGAGCAGTCTTGTGCGGTCAAGCAAAACGATGTGCGGAAAGTCGAGCGTGTCGCGGATGAGGCGGTCTTGGATGGTGAGCCGGTAGCGGAATTCCGGGGTCGAAAAGGCGGCGTAGCGTATCTCCCGACCCAATTTTGGCTCGAGTGAGCGCATGGCCTGGTCGAGACGTGCTTCATTAATGCCTTCTGCGGCAACAATGATGTCGGCCGGGCGAGTGGAATCACCCATGAAGGAGCCCGAAAGAATGATGGCGCTCATCCGGCCGGATTTACGCAGCGCCTCAATAATATTCTTGTGCTGTACCGGTGAAATCTCGTGAATGAACTTCGAGAGCGGACCGGCAAATCGGAAATTAGGGTTGAGAAGCCAGGTCGGCTCTTTTTGTTTCTTTGCTACCACGCTCTTCCCTGACGGAAGGACAATGGAGAGCTTCCCTCTTTTGATGATGCCGAGGTCTTCAAGCACTTTTATCTCTTTCAGCACGTTCTTCGCGGTCGAGCCGGAGCGTTTGCCCAGCTGCCCGAGCGTGAGCGGATGCCCTTCGGCAAACATGAATGCGCGCACTATCTTCGCCCGACTGGGGTTGCCGAGCAGTGTGCTGAGAAAGTCGTCGGCCATAGGGCGATTGTACTCTGCATCGACGGCTTGCCAAGTCTGGGCAGAGCGAGGCTTTTTATGTATGGTTTTGGTACGGTCGTAAGATCGAGAACAAACAGGAGGAGAGGCCATGAGCACGAGTGGGCAGGAAGCAGCGCGACGCGAACGAGCTCTTGAACAAGTCTGGGTGAGTGTTGCCGATACCAGCGGCATGGTTGGCTGGAAGTTCAAGAACTCGGCAGAAATCGGCATGACCGAGTCGACACGGCTCGACCAGCTCAAGGGCTGGAGCGAGAGCAAGGTCGGATGGATTTACTCACTCGCGAGACGCGAGGAGTGGAAACGTATCGACGGCCAACCCGATGGCACCTACATTCCCGGCAGTACGACACTCGGACAAGTCCTGGACCTGTTCGGTATCCAGTGACGCCACGAATCGATTCCCCGGGACAAACGAAAAGCCGCCGACGCGAATGTCGGCGGCTTCCCATTTTTGCGTCCGAACAAGTTACTTGAGAGTAACCTTTCCACCCGCTTCTTCGATCTTTTTCTTCCAAGCTTCCGCGTCCTCTTTCTTGACGTCGGTCTTGAGCATCGCCGGTGCGCTCTCGACGAGGTCTTTGGCTTCCTTCAACCCTAGTGCGAGGGCTTCCTTCACCACCTTGATGACGGCGATCTTCTGCGCGCCTGCGGAGGTGAGTTCGACGTTGAATTCCGTCTTCTCTTCCGCTGCGGCAGCTGCGGGGCCCGCGACGGCTACTGCCGCTGCCGAGACTCCCCACTTCTCCTCGATGGCCTTCACGAGCGTGCTCAGCTCGAGCACGGTCATCTTTTCGACTGCTTCGATTATCTGATTTTGTTCCATACTAATTTTTTAATTTCTAATTTTCAATTTCCAATGAATTTTCAATGTTTCATTGAGACATTGAGCCTTGATTGAAAATTGCAAAATTGAGAATTGATAATTATGCCTTCTTCTCCGCTACCTTGCTCAAAACGACCGCAAAACGCTGCCGCGGTGAATTGAGTATCTGCGCCAACATCGCACGAAGCGACTGCATCGGCGGGATGGTCGCTATCTCGCGCATCATCTCTTGCGCTACGAGCTTGCCCTCGAAAAGCCCGCCGAGGATGGTGAGCTTGTCGGTGAGCTTCTTGCTGAACTCGTGGATGAGGCGCGCTGCCGCGGTGGCATCACTGCCGCCGGAAGCAACTGCGACTTCTCCGTCGAGCTGAGCGTCATCGCCTTTGTGTCCGAGCGCATTCAGTGCGCGGCGGATGAGCGTTTTCTTTGCGACGAAATACGAGACGCCCTCCTTGCGGAGCGCACGACGCATCGCGCTCTCCTCTGCGACCGTCACTCGGCTGAAATGCACGAACACCGAAGACACGCCCTCCTTGAGCGCCTTCTCCAATTTCTCGATGATGACCGCCTTCTCTGCTTTGGTTTTTGCCATGTGCAAAAAGACTTACGAATTACTAGCAGGCTGAAGTACGACCTCGGCAAGCTCCTTTCGGAATGAACCCGGCACTTTCTGGAATTCTTAGAAAGTGCCGGGACTCGCTGTCTCTAGCCTGGTACGGGCATTCTACACATGAACGAACCGTGGTCAAACCGCGGCCCAAATAGTTGACTTTTTCATCAAATGTGCGATTGTTTCCCGCAACGGGGAGGTCATCGTGGTAACAAAACGGCGCCAAGCCGAAATGTTGTGAGGAATACGATGACTAAGCCTACGTGCGTTCGGTGTTTGCTGGTGGGAATCGTTCTCGGGCTTTGTTTGGCAGCCATCATCGGAACGGTGGTAGTTGCCTTTGTTCTTTCCCGAGAGCAACCTCCGCCCTTCAAGACTTTGAGAGTTCAGGAATTCAAAGTCTAGGACGTTGCACCGAACTTGTTCTGTACGGAGATGAGTATGGCTATCGTGCTCCGATTCCGCGAACGCAAAGTAGCGGATGACGAGGAGGATTTCGTGACGGAATTAGAGCATCAACCCGAGCTCGGTAGACTTGTCGCACTGAAGATGCGCCAGGTGTTTCAGGGAACTCGCACTCTCAAGGATGCGAATTTCACTGAAGCCGAATTCGAAAAGATGCTGATCCTCGCCGCAAGGCGAAAAGTCACTATCCTCCTATAGCCGGGGGTGTCTCCAAAACGAACTCCGGCATCGGTAGGGTCTCCCCCTTCCGGTGCCGGTTTATTTTTTACTTTTGTACGAGCATCGCCTGTATGGCCGAGGCCGTTTGATGCTGCTCATCTTGCGCGACGGTATAGGAATTGACGGCAAAGGTGATGATGAAACTCACGCTAATAAAGGTGAGAAATCCGAGGACAAACCGGAAAAATGAGCCCGTAGGGTTCATACGAACAGTATATAGTATATGGCATGAAGTGTTTTTCCCGTTTCTCCCGTTCTTCCCTTTTCGCCCTTTTAATTCTTTTTCCGGCAGTATCGCTGGCCGCAGTACAAGCCGGATTTCCTGCACAATCCATTTGGCTCTCAAAGACGCACGCGACCGCGGGAGAATCAGTCCGGATATCTGCGGTCGTCTACAACGCCGGGAGTGAGAAACTCGAAGGAACGCTTGATTTCCTGGTCGACGAAAAAAGTGTCGGTTCAAAAAAGATAGCGGTTGATGCGGGCGCTTCGAGCATCGAATCACTCTCATGGACATCGACTGCCGGGAATCATTCATTCGCGGCCTCTATTACTTCTGACAGCGCCCTCGCGAATGCAAAAACAGGTTCCGTTACGCTTGCGGTAGCGGAGCCGCCGCCGGCGCCTACGGCGCTCGCGGCGGCTGCCGTTTCCAATGTAGTGAACACTGTCATGGCTTCCTCTTCTCCCATCTCCGGCATCGTGCAGGTGGTTGCAGAGCAAACGGAAGCCGCGCGCCAGGCCGGAGAAAATTATTTCGCAGCGCGCGTCGCTGCCGACACCAAAAAAGCCGCGCCTAATTCCAACGTCAAAGGTTTCGCGGCCGGCGGAAGTCTTGCGAACGCCGCGGCCGGCTCACGCAATTCCGATTCGGAGGACATTCTGGGTATTCAAACGGAACGAGCCGATGCCGGGGCATCGTGGTGGGACAAAATAGTCGGCGCATTCGACGGATTCGGCCTGCTCATATTTAGTTCCGCCGCCTTTTTCTACCCCTTCTTAGCCCTCCTCATCTTCATCATTTTATTTATCCTCGGCCAAAGAATGCGCCGCGGCTATCACGAACGCTAGAACTCGCCCGCCGGTCGGAAAACTCTAAAACGCCCGGGCTGCCGATGCGTTCTGATTATCTGCCGGCAGTCTCACCGCGCTCACCGCGTTTTGGTTCAGTATCAAGATTGCGAGCACAACGGTGAGGAGCGCGAGCCCGTTTAAGACTGCGCTCGGATGCGGCCACCGTTTCGGAAGCGGCACAAACGCGAGCGTGAGCAAGCCGAGGAACAATACCGCGAGCGCGATGAGCCCATACGTGGCATACGTTTGCGGCGAAGCTTCTACCCAATCCAAAAGGCTCATTTGTTCTGTCTCCACGCCGAGAACGTTAGAGTTTGCCTTGCCGAGTTTGCCTTGCGATGTCGCGACCGTGCTTCCGGCGGACGCGCGTTGTGAGCCGAAAAATTGCACGACGAAAATCGTCTGCTTCCCCTGGTACGTGCCGGTGGCCATGCCGATGCCGATGTCGGTGTAGCCTGCTTTCATGATGTTGGCGCGGTGCGCGGGAGAGTTGAGCCACGCGGTGACGAGTTTGTCGGAATCGGAAAAGTTCACCGCCAAATTCTCGCCCGCGAGCTTGTAGTTGTATCCCACGCGGTCAAACCAAAACCACGGAAGCTTCCCGTCCGGGTCTTTGTGAGAAAAGTAGCTGCGCGCGGCCATGTCGTCGGCCTTTTTTTGCGCGGCGGTAGCGAGGGTGTCGCTGGTTGCAAGCGGTACGAGCTTCTGCTGCGCACGCGCGTCATTGGTGAGCCACGTGACGACGCTCGGCAACACGCTCGCGAGTGCGCCGTTGCCGTTAAAGAGTACTGAGCCGCCGGTGAGAAATCCCAACTCGATGACTACGACCGTGAGAAGCGCCAGAATGGTGGCGTGATGATGCAGAAGGTGCGGCCACCGCCCGTTCTCGGCCGTCGGGATGAACGCGTGCTTTATGTGGCGCGGAGTTTTCCGCTTTGCGGACATACGCAAAGAATACCATCTCTCATCACACGGCTACTTGCCGAGCGCAGCGAGCGCGTTCTTGAGGTCTGTGTTCTGCGGACTCGGGACGCGCTGTATGCCGAGTTTCAAGATATCCGCCGCCGCACTGGTGTTTTGTTTGTAGAGATACCGGTAGAGCTCGGAGAGCGCGAGATAATTAATCGATTGTGTGGGAGCCGCATCGATGGCTTGCAGGTAGTAGCTCTCCGCCTTCGGGTAATCCTTGATGAAATTATGGTAGAGGTCGCCGAGATTGTGGCGCGAAACGGCGTCGTCGGGGTGGAGGAAGGAAAGATATTCCCACACCTTGCGTGCTTTGTCGTAATCGCCGGCAGTCTTGTAGCGGATGGCGAGGACGAGCCAGTTTTGGTATTCGTCATAATTCTTGGCGAGGGACGAGCGCAGGTCGGCAATCTTTTCCACAAGAATAGTTTTCACTTCAGGCGAGATTTTCGGGTCGTATTTGACCGATTCCGTGAGCGAAGGCGCGGTAGAAGATGCGACGCTTTGCGGCCCGCTCTGGGACGCCGAGAACAATCCCCTTTGTGCCGCCACTCCAAGCCCTGCCACAACAATAACGGCGACCACCGCGAGCCCAATCTTCATTTGATTCGTCATCGTGCCATTGTACTCGCGCGGGAGAAGGATTCAATGTGAAGCGAAAAAGACAACGGCGGCGCTTAAAGCCACCGCCGTCTTTTGTGTCGCGCCTGCGGCGCTTCACCTTTATTCCGCAGCGCAGAACAACGTTTCGGCCGCGTTGAGGCCGACATCGCGCGGCGCGCTCTCGCCTTTCACCATGACGCGGATGGTCCCTACCGTCGCAAGGCACGCACTCTTGATCGTGAATTCACGCTCGGGTTGCGTGAATTTCGGCGACAACACCTCGTGGACGCCTGCGGCGATCTTCAGGGCTTCCAACGGTCCGACGCCGACCACGCCATCCTCTCCGGCATGGAAATGCAGGGTGTAATCCTGCGTTTTTGCCGCGACGCGATCGAACAGTTCGGCAGCCCTGCCAGCTTCCGTGCTGACCTTTGACACGAAGCCGTAGGTTGGGCTGCTCGGGTTCACGAATGCGACGGACGAAATCCCTGCTTTACGTAGAAGCAGCATGAGTTGGTCTGCTTTGGCCGACATGATCCCTCCAGATGGTTCTGGCTCGTACGGAATGATCATCACCCCGTTTCTACTGAGGGCATGTATCGCATATTTACTACTGCGGCGCAATCAAATACCCCGAGAACCTACCTCTGTACCCAGAGAACCTACCTCTGTGCTTTTATGGGCTATAAACCCACGGGATGATGCGGTAGTTCTGATGCGGCGGAGTGGTGACGGTCGCCGCGCTTGTGCTCGCGAGCGTAAAGTATTTGATGAAATTTGAAGGGTCGTCGTTGAAGGCCGGTCCTTGCCGCATTTCCCACAGCACGACGAAGAAATGCTCGCCCGATTGCGGATTTGATATGGGAATCGCTTCCGAATATGCGAGCGCCCCGCCGAAGAAATTGCCCGTTAGCGATGTCGAGCTTCCCACATCGCCGCGGAAGAGGTCGCCCGCACGGAGTGTGAGTTTGGAAATGAATCGCGAGAGGTACGTGCAGTTGGTGAGATCGGAAGGGTGGTAGCTCGGACCGGGGCTTGCGGTCGGCACGAGCGCTGAATCGGAACCGCAGTACCATCCGGCTTCCGGCAAACCAGTGCTGTTCTCTATGCCGGGCGTACCCCAAAAGCCCTCGTTATTGCCGAAGTAGCTGCCATAGGTGTCGGTTGAGTGCCAACTCGCCGCGAGCAATCCGTCGGAATTGTCCGAGGCGCGTTCCATCGAAAGCGGCGTGAAGAACGGCGAC
This sequence comes from Candidatus Nomurabacteria bacterium, assembly GCA_943359705.1. Taxonomy (GTDB): domain Bacteria; phylum Patescibacteriota; class Minisyncoccia; order Phycocordibacterales; family UBA2100; genus UBA10103. The sequence goes on from CALRIB010000008.1 coordinate 14,702, forward strand.
GTCCCGAGATCGTCTGTGCCGAGCTGCGCATTCACCTGCCCCGCGCACCATCCTCCGCACGTCGCAACCGCCGGTGTCGCATCGAGCGTCGTAGTCGCGCTGCCGCTCGCCCATACAAGGCTCAACTGTTCGCCCGAGGAAGAGAGTGCCGTGAACGGCGTGACAAATTCATTTACTCCGTACGGCACAGCGTCCGTTGCTTCGACCACGAGAAACCCGGTAGCCGCGGCGATTCTTGACGCAAGCGTGCCCGAGAGTGCTATCGGGTTTGCACCGTCGCGGAGAATGGAGATATGCGAAAGGTCGAGGATGTATGGGGAAATATTTTTGAGCTCGATGAATTGGTCGGCCGAAAGCGAACTGTTGATGCCATATCCGATTTCGTTGATGATAAGCGGCTTCGCGTATACGCCGATCGAGACAGCGGAAGATGTGGCCGCATTTCCCGTCACATCGTACGTGACCACTTCGAATGTGGAAGTCGCCTGGTCGGAAACGGTTGCGGAAAGCGCGAGCGCGGATGTCGTTGCGTATAGCAAACCATTTTTGAAAACACCGTAATACGAAGCATCCGCGACGGTGCTCCACGACACAGAAACGGTTGTGGCTGCGACGACGCAGAGACCGGCGACTATCGAATATGAGCACTCGGCGACGGACGCGGTCGTCGGATTCGGTGCCGCAGTATCAACGAGCACATTCAGCGTTGTCGTCGCTGAACTATTTCCCGCGCCGTCATATGCGGCAAGCGAAATCAAGTGCGAACCCTCGGCAAAAGTGAGCGGAAGCGTCCAATTTCCCGACACGTCTGCCGAAGTTGTCGCAATTGATGTTCCCTCCGCAATCAGTATCAAAACGCTGGATGAGCTCGTACCGAAGAATGTGACTGACGTCGTTGCAAATGTCGAATTGTCGGATGGTGAGGTGACGGAAAGTGGAATGGTAACCGCACTCGAGGAACTTGAGAATGAGCTCGATGATGTCGTGGTAGAAGTACTTCCGCTCGAGACGATGGTCTGTGCTGAACCGGAACTATTGGAACTTGAACCTCCCCCGCCGCCAAAGCCGGGCGCAAGACCCGACGGAGTGGGCGTAGAAGGAGGAGCTGGATTTTGTGATTGAGCAAATGTAACCGGTTTTGGAAGCTCCGGAGAATTATCCTCAACGGGAGTATCCGAGGTGTTGTCTGTTTCCCCATTTAGGCCCGTTCCTCCTTGCCCCGTTTCACCCGTTTGCCCCCCTTCATCCCCTCCTCCTGTCTGTTCCCCAACCGCCAGCGCAGCCGCTCCCGCCTGACCCGCATTGTCATTCAACAAATCCGCCACATCGCTCTGCTCCAAACTCGAACCGTACAATGCCTTCACGAACTTGAATCCCTCCAGCGCCGTATTCTTCGCCTCCACCTCCGCCGCACTCACGTTCTTGGCCTTCAGAGCTCCGGTTCTCTTCTCCTCCTCCACGTTCCGGAAAAAGAGGTCGATAACCCCAGCTCCCGTCTCTATTGCCTTCTTTGAGAGAATGCGCCAGTAGTCACTTGAGATTAAGCTTTTCTCATCAGTAACCTTATAGCTTGTTATTTTCTTAACATGGCCGTCGGAGCGAATCGTTTCTTCCTCAACACGTACAAGACGATACCCAAGTTGGCTATCGTATAAGAAACCATCCTTCACAAAAAATCGTCCCGGGTCAGGCAAGGTATAGTTGGTGAATAAGGTGTCCTTGCTCACGAAGTTTTTATTTGTAAATCCAGCGATTGCATCAAAAACATTCCCAATACCGGTGAATGATATTTTTTGTATTCCTGCCGGAACGGGAATATTTCCCAAGCTATATCGTGACGAATATTCCTCGTAGGGGTCTGCATCTCCTATGCCGACCTGGCTCGGATGCGGGTCATTACGGACGTGTGCAGGAACAGTCGCGTCCTGAAGCAGGTGAACTATGTGTCCGAGCGTTTCTGCAGCTCTTACCTTATCTCCATATGCATACTCATATATGGCTCTGTCCCAAGAGAAGTCGGTCGGGGATGAGAAGAATTTATCGCTATAACCAATATGAGGGCCGTGGCAGAGCCAATCGGCATAGCAATTGTAATTGCCCTGTCCTTCCGTATCTTGTGCCCACACCTTTGAGGTTAAATATTGCCCAAGTAGCCCCTGAGTGTTCACCGGGTCGTAGAAATGGCGCATAAAACGCCAATCATCGTCCTCGTCCCAACTCCCCTGAATCATTCTCTGTTCCTGGGCGGAATCAAGCGTGCCAGCATAGACTTGTTCATACGCCTTTATAGTCGCCTCCGTTAAACCTTTGTGTGTCTCGCGCGCATACGCCAACGCAAGCTGCGGAAGGACCGCAACCCCAAGGACCGCAAAAAGAACTAGAGCTCGAGGATTTTCCATTTATTCGTGAATTCATTTAGCTTGAATTCGACGATGAACCCTGTGGCCTCTCCTGGAGGCGTTATTCTCGCTTCGTAAGTTCGATTGTCTGAGAATTTCATAAACTTCTTACTGCCAAGTTGGTATGCGTCAATAAAATAACTATTTGCCCCACCTGCCTCCCCTTTTTCATTTTCTTTTACCGCCTCTTGCTGCTTCTCCACAACAAAATACTTACTCGCTAATTCATAGTCCTTTTTCTCCAGGGCTTGTACGAAAAGCTTGAGAGTTTCTTCAGGAGTTGCTCCGCCGTATGTGTCTTTCTTATATGCATCTTCAAGCTCCGCTTGCTGTTGCTGGGTGACTTTCCAGTACGTGTAAGCAAGAATATTCTCAGAATTTTTGCCTGCTTGTTCGCCGACCCACTTAAAATACCCGTTCAAATACCAGGCACCGAAAATGAGGGCGAGGAGACCGACCCAGAACCACCATTTGCGGAAAACCGACTTGTATCCCGCGGGTGCGCTCGTGGGGAACTTCATGCAGCCGATTGTAACACCGGCTTTTCTTCATTTTCGCCCTTTTCCACAGCACCCTGCTCGTAAAGAATCTTCCCGTTCCTATATTCCGCGAGCATATCCTGCAAATCGCTTTCTTTATCAAGAAGGCCGACCATTTCATTGTGCGCGAGGATAGCTCGCTCCGGTCGCTCGCCTGTGTAGTAGTCGCGATAACTCGAGTACGGATAGTGTCTCAGGAATTCTTTCACAGCACCGGGGTTCGCTATACCTTTTCCCTCCCAGCCTGGCTCTGAAATTGCGACGGGATTTAAATGCACGTAAGCGAATATCCACTTAAAGTACGGGTCAGTCGCGAGATGACTACTTTTGAATCGTCCCTGAAAAAGCACCCCGCTGTGACCGTATTTTGTGTTGAAGTACATTGAATAGGCCACCATGACTTTCTTCATGAACTTCGTAATGCCGTCTGCAGTTTTCTGCCTGATTACAAGGTGAAAATGATTGGGCATTAATGAATATGCCAGTAAATCTACGAGCGACTTATCTGCCGGTTCCTCAAAAATCTCCCCCGAGAACCTACCTCTGTACCTTTTTCGCTCAAGTATGTCACGTAGGAGGACCGGCTTCGAATGGTTGGAAAGGTGAAGAAGTACCAAAAAGCGCCAGTAATCAGACTTGTCCGTAAATGTGGGCACCTTATGCGCACCCCTGTTATAGATGTGATACGCCTCGCCCGAGAGTAGTGGGGTCTTTCGCAACATAGCGTCATTTTACCGTAGGAAAACCACAGAGAACCTACCTCTGTGTACAGAGAACCGACCTATGGGGTTTTCCGATTAGGGAAGGTCGATCCAAAAGCGGAGCTTTGCGACGCCGGTTTCGGGATTGGGGACTTTATTTTCCAAGACGCCTCCGTTCTTCTCGATTATTTTGCGCGAAGCGACATTGGTCTCGTCGCATGTGAGTAAGACGCGCTCGATGCCTAGCTCGCGCGCCTTCGGCAGCGCGAGTGCGAGGATTTTCTCGCCGTACCCCTCCCCGCGTTGGCTCGGCCGAATGTTGTACCCAATGTGCCCGCCGATTGCGAGCAGGTGGTCGTTGAGCCGATGCCGGACAACTGCGTGCCCGATGTATTTCCCTCCCTCGACGAGCCAGTACTCGGTCTGTGACACAAATCCTTCCGGTAGATTCTCGCCGTGGGAGTGGCTCAATTCTTTTTCGAGAAACGTTTCAAAATCGCTTTCGAGTTCTGAGATGGAAAGCTCGCTGTATCTCCGCGTCGTTATGTGACTCGCATCGGCCTTGTACTCCCTAACCGCCTCGATGAACGAGTCTTTGTATTTCGTGCTCGGTAAAACGAGTTCCATCCGGCCACAATACCACTTCTCGATTATTTCATCGTCGGCATTGGCAGGCATTCCATCACCTCCACTCTGTCGCCGGGGAAAATGGTGAAATGTGGGTGATTCTCGAACATCTTTGCTGCTTCCTCCTGCGATTCCGCCTGCACGAGGGTCCACGCGCCCATTTCGTTGCGAATGTCTTCGATTCCACTCTTACTGATTTTCTTTGTCTTCCCAAGCGGCGAGCCGTCGTCCACGATGTTGGCCTTGTGGTCCGTCGCCCATTTCATCCACGCCTCCATCCCCTGTTTCATTGTCGCCTCGTCCGGCTTCCACTCCTGCATCTTCTTCGGTGTACCGAGAAACACTGCCATGAATTTTTTCATACGCTTTTGTGAAGTGATTAATTAGTTGTGTGAGTATACAGCAACATAATGAAGAATTACTGAGGTGGGATAAAAGGGTGCCGCGTCGGAATTGCTTCCGGCGCGGTACTACTCACGTAAGGCTGGCGGAGGAGGAGGACGGCTTTCCTTGGCATGCAGAGTGCAAGCGGCCCTCCTTCCACTCAGACGCATCGCGGGGCTCGCACACCACGCGCAGAACGCGGGGATGACAACCGAGTGCCATGCGGTGTCGGATGTACATCCAAACACCTTACATTCTCTGCATTTGTGCCAGGTATTGCGACCCGGCACCTTTTCCCAAGAACCATGACTACATGTAGCCATGACCGACTCCTTCTTTCGGTGAGACATCAGTCTGTCACCTGCCGTGCGCTTGTCGAGGAAGCAAAGATTAAACGGTTTTCTTCCAGCGCGGAGCGAAGCGGATCATAAACGTGGCGAACCACGCCCAGAGCGGATTTGAACCGCGACTTCTCATGCTCTCATAGACGATTTTCTGGAATTCTTTGAGATCGTTGCCTTCGTACATTAGCTTCCCGTCCTTATAACAAAGACTGCAATATTTGTCCGATTCCCGCTTCCCCGTATCTTTCGAGAAAGGCATCAGGCAACTCTCACACATTTTCTCGGCCATATACCCTTATCTTATCAATTAATACTACTTATATTTCTTTTTCATTTCAGCGTACGAGGCTTGTAGGATTTTCTTTAAAACGGTCATGTCGACCTTATCTAATTTCTTGATGTAGAGGCACGCACCACTCGAGGCGGTATGAGGCCCGAGCTTTTTCAGAAGCGCGGCGTGTTTCTTCGCGGCGCCCATGCCGCCCATGAGGTAAATGGTGATGTTGCTTCCGCGCGGCGCGAAGGCGGCCATCGGCCAGTACCCTTCTTGCGAGCTACGCTCGGATTTGTAGTGAAACGTGCCAAAGCCCACCATGCCATTGCTCCAGACCGTAGGCTTCTGTTTGGTGATCGCCCCTAAGAGCGCAGCGACCTGCTTGGCTTCCGCGCGCCGAGTCGCATCAGGCACCTTCGCCAAAAACGCCGCCAAACTCGTCCCCGTCACCTTTGTTTTCACTTCTGCCATAGCTACGTCTTATTGTGACGTGACTTCACCGATTCGTTCAGGAGTTGGGTGACCAGCATTCGCGATACGCGTCTGATGCAAGGAATACATGAGAGCAAACCATAACAGACCGAGTAAGCACGAAAGCACGAGAATTGCGACGAGGTCTTGGGATGGCGAGTGGGGAGATTTGCGACCGAATCGTCGTGTAAAACGGTATGCTGTATATATAAAAATGAGGCCGAGTGCTATTGCGGCCAAAATCCAACCCGCAGGAATCGCACTAAGCAACTTCGGAATAGCCGCTTGTTCGCCAGAGTCGAGGACGAAAAAAGGGAAAAAGAAAATAACCCCGACAAAAAAGAGGGCGCAGAATAATGCTCCAGCCGCAGCGATGCCACCAAAAGCTCGCGGTAATGACGACATCCACATCATGCGCGAAGTTTATCACGCTGGCGGCCACCTCAGCTTTTGCTTCTACATCCCC
>CALRIB010000009.1 GCA_943359705.1 Candidatus Nomurabacteria bacterium
CGAGGTCAGTGAGACTGACTAACATTGTCCTATTTTACAGTACAAACTGACCATCCGTATAAATGACTTTGGTCGAGCCGTCTTTCAGGTGCGCGGTCACGGTACGGTCTGTGGTTGAGACAACGTCAGTGTGCACCGAGGAGTCGTTAAACCCAAGTCGCTCAGCTTCTTTTGTGGTGAGCTTTGAGACGTCACCCGCGTAGGTGTCGCGGTAGCTCATACCAAGCGCAATGTGCGAGTTGCCGTAGGGGCCGCCCATGTTTTCATCGAAAAGCGTCTCCGCCATGAATTTTGTGATGCGTGAGTGTCGTTTATCGGTGAGAGAGTACTCGCCGATTTTGTCGGCGTTCTTGGTGGCAATCATTTCTTTCAGTAATTTCTCATTTGTTTTGGCGCTACTCTTCACCACAAGGCCGTCCTTAAACCAAAGCTGAATACCCGTGATCTTGTTGGAGTACCGATAAAGCGGCTGATTGATGCGAATCCAGCCGTTGGTGCCGCGCCAGTCGGGCGAGGTGAAAATCTCGAACGAGGGGATGTTGCGTCCGCTTCCCGCATGCCACGCGCGCTTTTCTCCGAGCGTGTACCAAATGTCCATGTCCTCTCCGAAAGCGTGAAGTCTGTCTATCTTCGGACTCAGCTTATTGAGACGGCTGCGGTATTTTTCAATGTCGCGGTACACAGACTTCCATTTGGCAATTGGGTTCTTTTCGTTGAGGAAGCAGGCTTTGATTATCTGGTCCCAGTATTCTTTCTCACTGAGCCCCGCTTCCTTGGCCATCGCAGGAGTGCCGTAGAGCGCGATAGTCCAGGTGAATTTGCCCTTCCACTCCTTCTCATGCCGCCAGTCCATAAAGGGCTTCAGCGCCTGACCGCGCATCATTATCTTTTTCCCATCCACCCCCTTGAGCGCGTGCGGGTCTTTCTCGGCAAGCAGGAAGACTGAGTGGTCTATCTGGTCAACAAGACCTTTCAAGTATTTCGCAGGGAAGAATTTGAGCTGCTCTTCGGTGGCGTGCTCATAGAAATAGCGTGAGACGCTGATGTTGCGGCGCTTGTCGCCGTGCTCGTCGTCTGGCCCATAGTGCGCGAGCACGTGCCCGCCGGCATCCACTACCGCGTTGCAGACAGCAATATACAGCGGCTTGCACGATTCCGATGCGGAAACCCGCACGACTTCGCCTTTCTTAATTCCCTTTCCGCCGCCGAGAGCGAAATTAATAAGTACGTCCGCATATTTTTTTAAAACCGTATCGCTGGGTGTGTATGACATTCCCCCAGACTACCAGGTAGGGTCATCCAAAGCAAAAAGCCCCTCGCCGGGGCTTTTTGTGAAAGAGCAATGTCCGTTACTGAGTGTTAACGTTGCCGGAAACGTCTGCCTGAGCCGACGCATCGAGCTGTGCCTGCATCGCAGCCTTTACGGCTGCAACGAGTTTGGCCTGAGTCGAAGCTGCAAGCTTAGCAGTCGCCTCTGCGTTCGCACTAGCCGATGTGCTAGCAGAACCCGAGACACCGAGAGTAGCATCCACGTTGTCCCGGATGCGACCCTCAAGTTCCGCCTTGTCCGTGGCTGCGAGGAAGGCGTACCACGGGTAGCTGATGTCCACGTTGCCCTCAGCATCCACCGTCGCGGTCGCGTCGAGCGTGACCGGGATGAATCCGAAGAGTTTGGCATTCTGTTTGTAGGTGACGGAGACAGTGTCAGCAGATGCTTCTACTTGCGATACATTGTCGTCCGCCTTTACTTGCGAAGCGATAAATCCGGAGAGATCAACCTGTGTCTTCACAGAAGCCGGAGATACCGAACCGGAAGCGGTTGTACCCGCAGCAATATCCGCACGAGTGATCACGATGACCCCGAGGTCTACGCCATCACTCGAACCGGATGCTGAGGTGTCAGAGCTGGCGGTACCCGATGTATTGGCGCTGCCGGAACCCGAGCTGGACGAAGAGGAATTGCCACCGATTATGGCATTCACGACTCCCTTCACGCCTGTTCCAAGATTAGTGTTGACGATGTCACTCAGCGAAGCGCTGCCCGATGCGTTCGCGCTTCCGCTACCGGAGGCATTCGTACTTCCGGAGCCTGCATTGACGTTCGTTTGTACTGACGTGTCTACAGTGCCGTACACACCCTGAGCAAATGCCGGAACGGCAAAACCAAGTGCTAGCGCACTTCCCGCGAGTGTGACGATGATTTTTTTACTGACGTTCATACTTGTTTTTTTAATCTTTATAATCGATGTCCTGCCGCTAAGGCCAGGAGTAGTCCCAGGATATACCCGGAACCAACGATAATGAAGACGTCCTAATATGAAGAATCTTACGCCCGCCAGAACTGCGATACTAGGGCAAAAAAGCGAATGATTGAGCGATATTTTCGAGGTATCCGGAATACTTAGGCTGGTCGAATTCCACGGTGTTGTGCGGCAGCTTGGTCACATCTTTTGAATGGAGGACTTTTGCAATTTCGTAACACTTATCTTCGCGAATGACGCGGTAGGTGGTGACGTCATACGTATCGTCCTTTGCAACCCCCTTTGTGTGAAAGCTCGCAAAATCTGCGCCTGATATCGTCGTCGTTCCCGTCCGGGTTTCCTGCGTAGTTTGTGATTCGAGCGTACATGCAATAAGTGCCGAAGGCGTCGATGTCGCCCCGACGTACACCACGGCGTCCGCGAGATTGGTTCCCTTGAAGAGTTCCGGGAGAAGCGCAATGCCGACGGACGAGGTTTTGGTGACGGGCACAAATTGATCAAAGCCTCCGTTCAGCACCATCGCGGTCGCGGGCCGCATTATGGTAAAACTTTTATTGCCTACATAGGTCTCCGCGAGTACCGTCATCGCTTTCTCCGCTTGCGGGTCGATACGCTCGGGAATTTTGGAAGTACTTACGAAAAAATAAGTGGCTCCCGCAGCAATAACGATGAGCGCTATCCAACCCTGCACATACTCTTTCCGCATATGTGCCTATTATATAAACTCACCGACAACGTTCAATACTTAATTTCTTTCGCCCGCTCCTTGATGTCGATCGGGTATACGCCGTTAAAGCACGACGTCGAAAACCGGTCGGCGGGGATGCCTGTGGCGGCTATCATTCCTTCGTACGAGAGAAACCGCAGCGAGGTAGCTCCAAGATACTTTTGTATTTCTTCGACCGACTTCGTCGCAGCGATAAGGTCGTTCTGCTTTGGTGTATCGATGCCGTAAAAGTCGGGGAACCGTACCGGTGGAGACGCTACGAGAAAGTGCACCTCTTTAGCACCGGCTTCGAAGACCATTTTTACGATTTGCTGCGAGGTCGTACCGCGCACGATGGAGTCGTCAAATATCACGACGCGCTTTCCGCGCATGACTTCCGGGAGGGGCGAGAGCTTGGCTTTTACTCCCTGCTCACGCACGTGTTGCTCCGGTGTAATGAACGTGCGGTGGATGTAGCGGTTCTTCACGAGCCCCATTTCAAAGGGTATACCGAGTGCTTGTGCGTAGCCGATAGCCGAAGGAATGGCCGTCTCGGGGACGGGAATCACGACATCGGCGGCTACCGGATATTCTTTGGCAAGCTGGACGCCGAAATTGCGCCTTACCTCATACACCGATTTTCCGAGTAATTCGCTGTCCGGGCGTGCAAAGTATACGAATTCAAAGATATCGAGCTTCAAGTCGCCTTTTGCGATTTGCTCGTTGCGCACTCCCTTTTCGTCAAGGATGAGCATCTCGCCCGGCTCAATGTCGCGCACATATTCAGCGCCGATGGGCGCGTATGCGCATGTTTCCGAAGCGATGATGTAGCCGCCGTTGAGTTTTGCATACGAGAGCGGACGAATGCCGCAATGGTCGCGAATGGCGATGAGCTTGTCCTTCGACATGATGAGAATCGAAAACGCGCCGGCGAGGAGCGGATACACGTCTTTGATAGCTTTTTCGAGGTCAATCCCTTCGCGCATTTGCGCGGCTATCGCTTCCACCACCATCCGCGAATCGGAAAATTCCGACGGGTCGACTCCTTTGGACGTTAGAAATTCTGAAAGTTCTTTGGTGGTCGGAAGGTTACCGTTGTGCACGAGCGCGATGGCACCATCGTCAGCCCCCGAGCAAAGCGATACCGAATCATTGAGACTCGGATGCGGGTCTTCGTACGACATCTTCTGAAGCAATGCAGAACCTGCCGCGAGCATCGGCTGCGCGTGCTTCACTTTTGAGCCGCCGGTCGTCGAATATCGATTATGGCCAACTGCGATGTACCCCTTGAGACTGCCGATGAGTTCGTCATTAAAAACCTGCGAAACGAGACCCATGCCCTTGTGGAGCGTAATCGTCTCACCGTTGGCCGTGGCAATTCCCGCGCTTTCCTGGCCGCGATGCTGGAGTGCGAATAGTCCGAAAAAGGAGAGTCTGGCGACGTCGAGGCCTTGTCCGTAGACCCCGAAGACTGCGCATTTCTCACCGGGAATCTCCATAGAAGGAGCAATCTTACCAGAAAAACAAGAAAAAGTTATGCACCCTTTATACGCTTATGAAGACGGTCGAGCGAGAGGTTTCCGGGCGCTCCGAGGCTCTTTTTTGAGGCAATGTTCTCAGTAAGATTGATGTCCCCGACCTTAGCCTCGGCGGCTTTTTTATAGGCATCGCGAAATGGCATCCCTTCCTTAGTCACGAGCTCGTTGGCGATGTCAGCGGTAAAGATGCCGGGGTTTATTTTTGCGGCGATACTTTCCGGCTTCGGCTTAAGAGCCGCCAGCATGATACCGGCAACTTCGATACTGTCTGCGACGATTTTAGTGCTCTCAAATAATGGCTTCTTGATGAGCTGGCCGTCTCTGTTGTATCCCGAGAGCAGATTTTTTGCGATATCTTTGACGATAAGCTGGTTGCCGATGACCACGCTCACATTGCCGCGCATAATCTCGAGCGCGTCGAGGTTTTTCTTGTGCGGCATGATGCTAGAGCCTGTTGTAACGGAATCGTCGACAGAAAAGAAATCAAACTCCTTCGAGGTGAAGAGCAGCATGTCGTTGGCGAACTTTCCGAGCGTCAGCATTACTTGGGCTAGTGCTTCCATATAGACGCTCTCAAACTTCCCGCGCGAATTCTGGACGTACAGCGAATTGAGTTGAACAGCGGCAAATTCCAATTCCGTCGTTGTGAATTCCCTATCGACGCCAATTGACGAGCCGAAGCCCGCGGCCGAACCCAGGGGACTTTTATCCAAATGCTTTTCAGCGGCAAGAAGGATGTCCGAATCGTCCAAGAGACTTTCGGTGAAGGCCGCAAAGTAGTGTCCGACGGTCGTGAGCATCGCCTGTTGCGTATGTGAATACCCGGGCATCGGCACCTCTTGGTATTTCTCTGCCGCATCGAGAAATTGTGCCGCGAGTTCGCTGGTAGACGCGCGGAGAAGCTTGAGGCGCGCCTTCATGTAGAGTCTCATCGCCACCGCCACCTGGTCGTTGCGGCTTCTGCCGGTGTGAATCTTTTTACCCGCTTCGCCGGTCTTTTCGATGAGATAATTCTCGATAACGGTGTGGCAATCCTCATCTTGGGGTGAAATCGTGATTTTTCCGGCGGAGAAATCGCTTTCCAGAGAATCGAAGGCTCCCAAAATTTCCTTCAATTCGTCCTTTGCAAGTATTCCAATTTTCTCTAAACCCTTCGCATGGGCGCGACTAGCTTGGATATCGAACGGCAAAAGCTCGACGTCGAAGACGTAGTCTGTTCCTGCCGTATATTTCTCAACAGCCGGATTCAATTTCGAGTCATTTTTGTTCCAGAGTTTGGCCATACGCAATTAGTGTACACCCGAATCCGTGAGGACTCCGTCTAGTATTTTCATCGCCTTGTCTATCTCGGCTTTCTTTACTATGACCGACGGCATTATGCGCAAAACATTGCTCTGTGTGCAATTGATGAGCAGTCCCTTCTTGAGACATGCATCGTATACGAATTTACCGTCCACTTTTAGCTCGACTCCGAGCATAAGTCCGACGCCGCGCACCTCGCGAATGATGGCGTGCTTGTTTTGAAGCTCCAGAAGCTTCGAGTGTAGGTATTCCCCCATCTCGGTTGCATTCTTGAGTAACTCATCCTTTTCAATTGCTTCAAACGTGGCAAGCGCGGCGGCGCATGCGAGCGGACTGCCGCCAAAGGTGGTGCCGTGTGTTCCCGGCTGCAGCGTGTTGGCTATTTTTTCCGCAGCGAGGAAGGCACCGATGGGAAAACCGCTGCCGAGCGCTTTCGAGAGCGTAAGAACGTCAGGAGTGACTCCCAGGTTCTTGAATGCAAACATTTCGCCTGTTCTTCCCATTCCCGTTTGGACCTCATCAAATATCAGAAGCAAATTTTTATCATCACAGAGTTTGCGGACGGCTTTCAGATATTCTGCGCCAGCAACGCGTATACCGCCCTCGCCTTGAATGGGCTCAAGCAAAATTGCGACGGTCTTCGGTGTCACGGCTTTCTCAATCGCTGCAAAGTCGTTGAACGGTACCGTGGTAAAGCCGGCGGGAAGCGGCTCAAACCCCTGTTGGAATTTCTTTTGTCCGGTGGCCGTGACAGTCGCGATGGTGCGCCCGTGGAAGGAACCTTCAGTCGTGATAATCTCGTTGCGCTGCGGATTGCCCCATTTTCTCGCGAGCTTTATCGCGCCTTCGTTGGCCTCAGCGCCGGAGTTGCAGAAGAACACCTTGCCGGGGAACGCATGCGAAACGATTTTCTCCGCGAGCAGCGCTTGGGCTTCGTGATAGAAGTTATTGGCGATGTGGATGAGTTCCGTAGCCTGTTTCTGTATCGCCTTTACAACACGCGGGTGAGAATGGCCGAGGCCACTCACCGCCCAGCCGGGAAAGAAGTCGAGATATTTATTGCCATCTGTGTCCCACACATACACGCCCTTTCCGCGTGCCGCAGCGAGGGGTGTTTTGAAATACGTCGGCATCACGTATTTTTCGTAAAGTTCGATGATGTGTTCTTTGTTCATATAGTTTTAACGATTTCGGTACCGATACCTTTGTCAGTAAAGATTTCGAGCAGCAGCGCGTGCGGCACTCCCACATCGACGATATGAGTCTTCTTCACACCACCTTCAAGCGCCTGCAAGCAGGCGCGAACCTTGGGCACCATGCCGCCCGAAACGACTCCTGATGCGATGAGTTCTCCCACTTGTGACGCATCCACATGCGCGATGCGCGATAATGGGTCCTTGATGTCTTCCAGTATGCCGCCCACATTTGTCAGCAGAACCATCTTGAGAGCCCCGAGGCTCGCAGCGATATGCGCCGCCACCTGGTCCGCGTTGATGTTGTACGCGTGACCGTCATCACCGACGCCGATGGGCGGAATCACGGGAATGATGTCGCCGATTATCATCTTCTCGACGACGTCGCGATTAATCTTTTGTATCTCACCGACGTATCCGATATCCTCTCCGTCGATAGGCGGGTGCTTTTTGACTTCAATAACAGTGTCGTCTTTACCGCTCACCGTGATAGCGCTGCCGCCGAGCGAAGTTATTTCGCGCACGATATCGCGGTTTATTTTCATAAATTCTTCTTCCGCGATTGCCATCGTCTGCTCGTCGGTGACACGATAGCCTTGCACGAATTTCGATTCCTTCCCCAGCGCCTCGATGCGTTTGCTGACGAACGGGCCGCCGCCGTGCACCAAGACCGGACGCATTCCCACATAGCTCATAAAGACGATGTCCTCAAGCACGTTCCTGCGGATTTTCTCGTCCGTCATCGCGGCACCACCGTACTTAATAACGACGACCTTGTCGTAGAAGTTACGTATGTAGGGTAATGCTTCGATGAGCACATCTGCCTTTTTGATGATGTCGTCCATACCCATCACACTAGGTTGATCACGCGGCTAAAAACGGACATCTTGAGATCCCCCAGCGGAGCAGAAGTTGACGACATATATGCGGTAAGTGTGTTGGGCATACTAGGTGTGATACGCGGAGTTGAAAACTACGTATTCGGTCGAGAGGTCACACGTGTATGCAGTTGCGGACTCCTTGCCCATCCCGAGGTCGACGGTCACAACGATATCCTTTTGGGCGAACAGATCATCGAGCTTCTTTTGGTCAATTTCTACCGGACCGCCGTTCTTGACGATGAGTTCGCCCTGCATCGAGATACACAATTTCTCGGGGTCGACGGCTGCCCCCGAGTAACCGGCAGCGGCAGCGATGCGGCCCCAATTCGGGTCGGAGCCGAACATCGCGCACTTCACCAGATTTGAGCTCGCGACCGACTTGGCCGCTTTGCGTGCATCCTCCACGCTTTTCGCGTTCTGTACCGTTATCTCCACAAATTTCGTCGCACCCTCGGCGTCGCGTATCATCATCTTCGCGAGTTCGAGGAAAAGCGCCTCGAGTGCGACCGCAAACACTTCGAATTCCTTAGAGTTGTTTTCTATCGTGGCGTTCTTCGCGAGACCATTCGCGAATACGAGTGCCATGTCATTGGTGGACATATCACCGTCAACGGTAATCATGTTGAAAGTCTGCTGCGTTGCGCGGTTAAGTGCAGCGCGAAGCGCATCGGGTGCAATATCAGCGTCCGTCGAGGCAAAGCAGAGCATGGTCGCGTGCGGAAGTGCCATCGCAGGATGGATCATGCCGCCACCCTTTGCGATCGCACCAATAGTGATTTTTTTCCCGTCGATGACACACTCTACAGCCGCCTCTTTGGCAACGGTATCAGTGGTCAAAATACCCTTCGCAGCGTCAGCGCCGCCCTCTTTGCCCAAGTTCTTGGCGAGATCCGCAATCGCCGGAAGTATCTTTTCCATCGGTAATGCTTTTCCGATAACACCGGTGGAGGCAACGTAGACTGATTCTTCTGAAATCCCAAGCGCCTTCGCGGTCTCCTGTGTCATCGCGAGTGAATCCTTGTGACCTTGCGCGCCCGTCATGCAGTTCGCATTGCCGGAGTTGACGATTACCGCCTGTCCGCTTCCGCTCCCTATGCGCTCAGCATTGATAACCACACAAGACGCTTTGACCTGATTGCTTGTGAATACTCCGGCCGCCACGCACGGCACTTCCGAGTAGATGAGGGCGATATCTTTCTTTCCGGACTTCTTAATGCCACACGTGGCACCGCTTGCGGTAAAGCCTTGTGGGGAAGTTACATTGCCTTGAATGACTTTGTTCATAAGCCTGTTTGTTCGCCGAAGCCGCACATGATGTTCATATTCTGAACGGCCTGTCCGGCTGCACCTTTACCGAGATTGTCGATAACGCTCACGATGACCGCGAGATTCTTTTCCTCATTGACCTTCATGCCGATGTGGCAGAAGTTTGTATGTACGACACTCTTTATTTCGGGCAATTTCCCGTCCGGATACACTTTGACGAACGGCTCGTCCTTGTAGAACTTTTGGTAGTCGGCAATGAGCGAAGCGGTGTCCGCTTTTTTTGCGAGCTTGACGTAGATGGTGCTCAAGATGCCGCGATTGATAGCAATAAGATGCGGCACAAAGACCACGCTTATCTTTTTTCCCGTGACTACTGAGAGTTCCTGATCTATTTCGGGCACATGCTGGTGCTCGAAGAGTTTGTACGCTTTGAGCGATTCATTCACTTCCGAAAAGAGCAGGTCTTTCGAAGCTTTTCTTCCGGCACCGGTGACGCCGCTTTTCGCATCGATTTGGATAGAATCGACATCAAACGTGCCGGCCGTAAGACCCGGAGCGAGCGCGAGGATCGCGCCCGTGGGGTAGCAGCCGGGATTTGCGATAAGTGTAGCTTTCGCAATTGCTTTGCGATGTAACTCCGGTAACCCATAGACAGCTTGTTTGAGGTTCGCGCTGTCTGTATGCGGCACATTATAGAATTTCTCGTACTCAGCCGTGTTTTGGAGGCGGTAGTCCGCACTCACGTCTATCACTTTTTTTCCGGCCTTCAAAAGCTCGGGCGCATACTGCATGGAGTTGGTGTGGGGGAGCGCGAGAAAAACGACATCTGTTTTTTCAATAGCTTCTTCGAGCGAAAAGGCATTGCACGCCAAGTCGAGTGTACCGAGAAGATACGGGAAAATATCCTGAATTTTTTCCGCACGGTCTTCCCTGCCGGATACGTAAGTCATTTCCACACCCTCATGGCGCGAGAGAATTTTGACGAGTTCCTCGCCTGTGTAGCCGGTGACGCCGGCGATACCAACACGAATCTTAGAATTGTTCATACCCCTCACACTAAGTTTTAATTTCCGGTAATGGTTGATTTTCTCCGCTGATAGCGGCAGTGAATTTCTTGAACATATACATGTTGAGTGTGTGGGGCATATTATTTTGCGAAGATGAGAGAAAGCAGCGCGCGCTGTGCGTGTAAACGGTTCTCTGCTTGGTCGAATACGACCGACTGTTTGCTATCGATGACGGCATCCGTCACCTCCTCGCCGCGATGCGCGGGAAGGTCATGCATAAAAATGGCGTCTTTCTTGGCGAGCGCCATGAGCTCCGAGGTGACGCCGTAGCCCTTGAAGGCATTTGCGCGCTGCGCCGAGTCTTTTTCCTGACCCATGCTGGCCCATACATCGGTATAGACAACATCTGCGCCCTTTACAGCGTCTTTCGGGTCAGTAACTTGCAAGAAACTGCCACCAGACTTTTTTGCCGTAGTTTGGACCGCTTTCGGAAGCTCGTAACCGACGGGCGAAGCAATGACGAAATCTGCCCCGAGCATGCAAGCACCTTGCGCAAGCGAAGAGGCCACGTTGTTGCCGTCGCCGATGAACGCGATGCGAACGCCTTTCAGGCCGCCTTTCTTCTCGTGAATGGTCAAAAGGTCAGCCAGCGCCTGACATGGATGCTCCCCATCCGACAATGCATTGATAACCGGAACGGTCGAGTGTTTCGTGAGTTCGACAATGCTCGAGTGTGTGAAGACGCGCGCGATGATGCCCTGCACGAAGCGCGAGGTCGTTTGTGCTACGTCAGATATTGATTCGCGTTGTCCCAGACCGATTTCTTGCGGCCCGAAGTAAATCGGATGTCCGCCGAGCTGGTCGACGGCTACGTCGAAGCTCGCTTTGGTGCGGAGCGACGGTTTCTCAAAGAGAAGTGCAATCGACTTTCCCGCAAGCACTTGCGGCATTTTTCCTTTCTTCTGCTTCGCGGCAGTGGAGAGAACGTGCGAAAGTTCCTCCGCGATCAAATCGGAGATAGAAAGAAAGCTACGATTTTTAAGTGAGACAGTCATATGCGCAATGTTATTTCTTCTTCTTTTTGTTCTTCTGCGCAAGCTCGTTGGCGATTTTCATCTGCAGCGTGTACACCTCGATGAAGCCGGCGCTCGCGTTGGTGTTGTACTTGTACCCTTCGGTGTTGTTGAACGACGCGAAGGAGAGTGCGTACGGTGACTCCATCGCTACCACGGTGGCATGCCCCTTAAAGAGCCTTACCGTCACTTCGCCTTCCACTTTTTCGTTGACCGAATCATTGAACGCATTGATAGCGGTCATTGACGGGTCGAGCCACAGCGCGGTGTAGCACAAGTAGCCCCATTTCGTGTCCATCGTCTCCTTGAGCTCATTGAGAGGCCTGGTCGAAACGTATCTTTCGAGAAAGCTGTGCGCCTCGATAATGGTGTGAAGTCCCGGGTGCTCGTAGATACCCCTGTTCTTGAGACCGATGAGCCTATCCTCAAGCACTTGGAATGTGCCCACACCATGAGCCCCGGCCTGCTTGTTCAATTTCATTATGAGCTCAGCCAACTCCATTTTCTTGCCGTTCAGCGCGATGGGAAGACCGGCTTTGAATTCGAGTTTGATGAATTCCGGCGTGTCGGGTGCATCCTTCGGAAGTGTGTATGTGGTGAGGAATCTCTCTTCCGGTGCGATGAGTGAGGGGTCTGTTATTTCTCCGCCTTCCCACGTGATGCCGCCCATATTGTCGTCGTCGGAGTACGGAAAATCCACGGTGGCCGGCACCGGAATGCCGTGCTTTACCGCGTATTCAATCTCCGCATTGCGGTCCATGTTCCATTCGCGGACAGGCGCGATGACTTTCATCTTGGGATTGTGCGCCACTATATAGCCGTCGATGCGCACCTGGTCATTGCCCTTGCCGGTCGAGCCGTGCGCGATGCAATCCGCCCCTTCTTTTTCCGCCACTTCAACGGCTTTCTTGGCGAGGATGGCGCGCGCCATCGGGGTCGAGAGATGATACTGCCCCTGGTAGTGCGCGTTGGCCTTGATGCCCTTGGCAAGATACTCCTCGGCAAACTCATCCTTCACATCGAGCGCAATTGCCTTTGCCGCACCAAATTTCAGCGCCTTCGCCTTGATGGCGTCGAGGTCGTCATGCTGCTGACCGAGGTTGAGGGTAAGCGTCGTCACTTTGACCTTGTATTCGTCCTGAATCCACTTCAGCATCACCGACGTGTCGAGACCGCCCGAGTAGAGCAGCAACACGTGCTTTATTTCTCCTGCCTTGCCTTCGTATGACGCGACCTTCTGATATGTTTGTTTTTTATCCATGGTTCTAGTGCTTGTGGGTAAGTGGGTACATTCTAATCTATAAATAACAAACCGGCCTCATTTGAGGCCGGTTGTCAGTGTTCAAATTAAGTAAGCACTAACAAGCAGCCTCAAATAGAAGCCGCTCGTCGGGAAACGCCAAAAGTCGAAATGTATGAAATCTGAGTCATCGAGTTCATTCTATATTGCGCCATTGGAATGTCAAGGGATGCTATTTCGGCTCGATTTTGAGGGGTCTGGTGAACGCCAAAACTGCCGCGATGATACTGGCTACTACTGTGGCGATTCCGAAGATGATGAGTGCGTTTATCATATTTTCTTTTTTGGTTTGATAGTGGAATGAGCGAAAACAAAAACAGCCCCTTGCGAGGCCGTTTGGTCATTTCAAAAAAGAGAAATTAACAACCGACCCCGTGTGTGACGGGCATGCAATACATGCACATAAGGTGTCGTGCTTGAATCGGTTTCATATATTTCGATTGTAAACGATATCCGAACTGCGTCAAGCAATTTTGTGGATATCTCTCTCAACTCGCTTTACTAAGTAAAGCGAGTTGCCCAGCGGTCGACGGCAGAGACCGCGTTATTTCATTCGCTTACGAGCTTCTTTGTCGATATCGGCGATTGTCACCTTTTTTTCGGCGAGGAGAACAAATGTGTGATACATGAGATCAACGGTTTCTTCGATGAGGCGCTGCTTGGTCTCTTTTTTGGCAGCTTTTACCACTTCCAGCGCCTCCTCCTTCACCTTTGCCGTAATTGCATTCACGCCACCCTTGAAAAGCGAAGCGGTGTATGAGCCTTCCGGCATTTTGGATTTGCGATCAGCAATCACTCGGGCGAGGTCTGAGAAAATCTCCGAGCCCTTTTCCACTCCAAAGCAAGAATAATCCCCCGTGTGGCAGGTAGGACCGGATGGTCGGGCGCTGATGAGCAGCGCGTCGGCATCGCAGTCGATTTTGTAATCGACGAATGCGAGAATGTTGCGGCTGAACTCCCCTTTCATCCACAGTCGTTTTTTGCTGCGGCTGTAAAACCATACTTGTTTGGTCTTCAGCGTCTTCGTGAGTGCTGCGCGGTTCATATAGCCGAGCATCAATACCGCATTCGTGTCGGCATCTTGCACAACGGCAGGCACCAAGCCGCCTCCTTTCTTCCAATCTATTTTTGTATTTTTTTTCATAGTCGCATTGGTATTCCTTCGCCCGCTAAGTATTTCTTGGCTTCCTTCACCGACAGCTCGCCATAATGGAATAGGCTAGCCACAAGTACCGCGTCGGCTTTCCCCTCCACACAGGCCGTCTTTAGGTCTTCCAACGTGCCTGCGCCTCCCGATGCTATCACAGGAATCTTCACTGCGAGAGAGACGCGTTGTAGGAGTTCAATATCGTAGCCGGACTTCGTGCCGTCCTTATCCATTGATGTCAGGAGTATTTCACCGGCACCCCTTTTCTCGGCCTCTTTTGCCCATTCAATGGCGTCCAGCTTTGTTTCTTCCGAACCGCCTTTTAGGAATACTTTCCAGCTGCTTCCAACGCGCTTGGCGTCAATCGCCACCACCACACACTGAGTCCCAAAAGCTTTTACAGCCTCCGATATCAATTCGGGATTCTTAACGGCGGCAGTGTTGATAGAAATTTTGTCAGCACCGAGGATGAGAAGCTTGCGCATCTGCTCGACGGAGCTGATGCCGCCGCCAACGGTAAACGGAATGAAGACCTCTTTCGCCACTCGTGCGACGACATCGGCCATGGTCTCCCGATTTTCCTTCGTCGCACTTATGTCGAGGAATACGAGCTCATCCGCGCCTTCGTCGGAATATTTCTTTCCCATTTCCACCGCATCACCCACTACTTGGAGATTTTCAAACGAAATACCCTTTACCACCTTTCCACCGGAAACGTCGAGGCACGGGATAATGCGCTTCGTAAGGTTAGACATCGGCATCGCGGCTTTCAGAGCGTCTTCTAATGCGATTCTTTTCTCGTAGAGCGCGGTCCCGATGATGGCGCCTGCTGCGCCAATACTCGAAAGTTTTCGAATCGCGGAAACATCTGAAACTCCACCCGACGCGATTACGTTGAAGCCGAGATTCGCGAGTTCTTGCACCATTTCGTGGTTCGGCTCGCCGAGCATTCCGTCTCGGCCAACATCGGTGAAAAGAAGTTCACTGACACCAGCACCCTTAAGTGACTTCGCCGCCGCGCGAAAATCACCGTCGAGCGTCTTTTGCCAGCCTTCGGTCGCAATCTTTCCGCCCTTCGTTTCCAGAGCTACGACAATTCGCTCACTTCCGAACTGCTTGATGAGCGACTCGATGAGGGAAATGTCTTCAAGAGCTTTTGTGCCCAGCACGATTCGATCGGCGAACGCTAGATACTCTTCGGCAACTGCGGCGCTTCGAATGCCGCCCCCGACTTCAATCCGAATACCTATTGCCTCCTTGATAGCTCGAATGACTGCGACGTTGCCCTGCGTGCCCGTCTTAGCACCGTCGAGATCCACAACGTGCAGCATTTGAGCCCCTTGTCGCTCGAATTCTTTGGCAACGGCAACAGGGTCGGATGAGTAAACCTTTTTCTGCGCAAAGTCGCCGCGCTTCAAACGCACGCACTCACCTCCCATGAGGTCTATGGCCGGTATGACTAACATAGGCGGCAGAAGTTATCGAGTATTTTCATTCCGGCAGGGCCCGATTTTTCCGGGTGGAATTGTGTGCCGTAAAAATTATCCTTCTGCACGATAGCTGCAAAGGAAATCCCATATTCCGTCTCACCGAGAATATTCTCCGGCCCGGCAGCGAAATAATACGAGTGCACGAAGTAGAAGAAACTTCCGTCGGGCACGCCCTGTGTAAGCTTGGAATCACGAACGAGCTTCACGGTGTTCCATCCCATGTGCGGCACTTTTAGGTCACCTTTGAATCTCACAACCTTCCCGGGGATAATGCCGAGGCCTTTGGCTTTGTCCTCTTCAGACGATTCACCAAGCAATTGCATACCGAGACAAAGGCCGAGAACCGGCACTTTAAGCTTAGGGAGAACGTCAGCGAATCCTCGCTCTCGGAGCTTGTCCATGGCACTTCCCGCAGCGCCTACGCCGGGCAGAATGACTTTGTCTGCGTCAGTAAGGCCTTTAGGATCGGAAATTATCTCGAATTTTTGTCCGAGCGCAGTAAGCGCATTTGCGACGCTCTGCATATTGCTCGCTCCGTAATCAACAATTGCTATTTTCATACAGGTTCAATGTCGTTGAGGAACGTTTCGACAAGTGTTGCAGTGTCCCCTTTTGAGCCGAGTTCAATACACTTACTCAGCGCAAGAATGGATTGTTCCGGAGTGTATCGTTTAGAGTCTATCAGGTTGAGCACCAGGAACGGGCAACAAAACAGCGCCGCACGAATATATTCGCGCCAGTAGTCAGGCAGCCATCCGCGGTCGTTTAGAGCGGAAATAAGCGGCTTCCAAATTTCTGACGCGTAGATGCCAAGTATTTGTTCGCGCACGGGCGTGATGTTCCAGTTGTGAGTGACGGTTATAACATCGTTCGTAATCGAGACATCGAGCTTCAATTTGCCTTCAAGTTTCTTGGGGTCATACAGCCACTGCGGGTGGACAAGTACATTGTGTGCGGTCGCCTTGATGTAGCTCAAAAGCGCGGGCTGTCTTCCTGCGAACGCCGTGTCGAAGAACGTAAACGATCCGTCGATAAAAAAACGATTACCGTTGTGGTCGTCGCCGTGGCCTACGACCGTAGCCGCGGTTTTCTCATTTGCCGGATTTAGAAGTTCTTTTGCGCCCGCGATGCAGTCAGCCAACGTCTTTTCGTACCGATCGCCGTTGATGACCCATTTTTTATTCGCGAGTTCGTCGAATGAGATACTTCCACTCGGCAGAGCAACCCCTTTACCGAGGTAGTAACTATCGAGACGCGCGTCTTTCGAGACGAGACGTTTATAGAATAGTTGATTGAGCGCGGCATTTTCTATCTCCTCTCGCGGCGAAAGTTGGAGCGAGGTGAGGTACGCCTGACTCACTTTCTGTGCGAGTGTCTTCTCGGCCGCAAGTATTCCACTTGCGTCCCCGTTCGACTCCTCGACTTTTTCGTAGAGTTCGAATGCGGTCGGTGCCTCGACATAGTCGTACACGACGAACTGACTTCCCGGCTCTGTGTTGGTGAAAATGGGCGCAACGATAGGCCATCCGGCGTCCGCGAGGACTTTTGCGTTGTAGTATTCAGAGTTCTTCAAACCCTCTGTCTCTCCTTCTTCAGCGTGAAATTTGAAAAAATATTTTTTGGTCGGCGCAGTAAGGTAGCCGTTAACCGAATTGAGAGAAAGTTTTGACTCGTTGATGGTAGCGGCAGTCGCTCCCAGTTGCGGCGCGAGGGATGTAATTAGCGAGAGCGCGAGCTTCTCGGCAGCCGCTTTATCCTTCTTTGCCATTCTAACTATGTCGAGAGAGGTATTCATATGACGGCATCAAAAAATTGAGGTGCCGACAGAAGTTGTTCTTTAGTGAGCGCCCCCGTGCTTACACCGATAACATAACAACCGGCTCGCTTTCCGGCTTCCCCGCCGATAAACGAGTCTTCGACGACAACAGATTCGTCCGGCATCACGCCCAGCTGCTTCATCGCATATTCGTAGGTGTCGGGCTCGGGCTTACCATTGAATGATGGCAGTGTATCGATGCCAATCACGAGTTCGAACATTCCGAGCACGCCGATGCGTTCAAGAATAGCCCGGACCTGCTCGATGGGGCTGTTCGAAACGACAGCGTTCTTGAAGCCCATTTTCTGTGACGCAGAAATCTGCTCCGGAATGCCGACCACGGCCTTGAGTGCAACTGTGCGTCGCGCCTCCATGTATGCCTCGAACACGTCTTTTTTTACGTTGTCACTCACCTTTATTCCGCGATTGGCGACTTCCGCAAAGATAAGGTTCCAGAAATCGGGTATCGTCCTGGGGAAAATGGACCGTATGTACTCGCGCGCGAGCAAATCCTTTTTACCGGTGTATGGTTCGAGCAATTCGTTAACAAGCCCCAAATCCAGCCCGAGCGAGTCGACAATGACGCCGTCCATGTCCCACAGGATCGCTTTTGTATTCACGGGTATTGAGAAATTCCCGATCGATTTCATACATCCTCGAAGCGTATCTGTACGGAGCGTTTGTGCGCGTCCAATCCTTCGACGTCGGAAAGGATCTCGACGATGGGCTTCAATTTCTTGAGGCCTGACTTGGTGAGGTATTGGTAACCGCTGCCTTTCATAAACATTCGCACACCCACGGGTGACGCGAATTTCGGCGCCACTCCAGTCGGCAAGCAGTGGTTGGTACCACTGGCGTAGTCGCCTACCGCGACCGGTGCGTAGTTGCCGAGGAATATCGTGCCCGCGTTCTTTATTTTCGGCAGGATTGAAAGCGGGTTTTTCGTCTGCACTTCGAGGTGTTCGGTGCTGTACTCGTTGGCGAAATCAATCATCTCCTTGAGAGAGTTGACGACGATGACGGCGCTAAATCGTGTGAGCGCCTCTTGTATGTACTTCTGACGTTTCAGCGTCGGCGCCTGACGCTTCACTTCCGCGAGCGTAAGCCTAGCGATATCCGTCGAATCGGTGACCACAACTCCGGCCGAGTCGCTGCCGTGTTCGCACCTGGCGAGGATGTCGGCGGCAAGGTAGACCGGATTGGAAGTCTTGTCGGCCATGATGAGCGCCTCGGAAGGACCTGAGAGCATATCGATACCGACTCTTCCGAAGACTTGGAGCTTTGCCGCTTGCACGAACGGATTGCCGGGGCCTGCAATGAAATTCACCGGTTTAATCGTCTCAGTGCCGTAAGCCAGAGCAGCAATCGCCTGCACACCACCCACACGATAAATCTCATTCGCACCTGCTTCCACTGCTGAGACGATAATCTCGTAATTATTATTGGTGGGAGGAAAACACACGACAATGCGGGGCACACCGGCAGCCTTGGCGGCGACTGTGAGGATTTGAGCTACGACGGGAAGCGGCGCCTTGCCGGCAGGGACGTAGAGGCCGACGCTGTCGATGGGGGTGAGTCGCATACCCGTCACAACGCCCGGGGTCGTTTCTATTTTCCAGTCGGCGACCAGTTTGGAGCGCTCGGTCTTAGCATAGATGCTCGAAATCTTTATTTGCTCGCGCATCGTCCTGACTACTTTCGGGTCGACGTTCTCATACGCTAATTTGATGTCCGCCGGCGTCACGCGGATCATCATTTTTTCGAATCGCAGGGTATCGAATTTCTTCGTGAACTTCACCAGGGCTGTGTCGCCGCGTTTACGCACCTCCGCAATGATGCTCGCGACGTACGGCTTGATGGACTCCATATCGGCCTGCGAGCGCGTCATGATGATGCGTTTATTCTTTGCCGACGTCTTGTTCCAATCGAATATTTTTATCATACGGCTTTTGCGGTGAGCTTGGTTACTAAATTCTCTTGTGCCCGTGTCTTCGATGGACCTCGCACCAGAACGGCTTGCGACTCCATCACGGTGCAGAGCGGCACAAGGTCGTGTGCTTCGAGTGTGGCGCCTGATTGCACGATATCGCAGATGGCGTCGGCCATATCGAGCTCCGGTGCAATTTCGGCAGAGCCTGAGACCGTAATGATATCGGCCTCTACACCTTCCTTTTTGAGAAAATCAGAAAGTAATTTCGGGTACGAGGTGGCGATGCGCTTGCCCTCAAGGTCCTGCGGATTCCGAACGCGCGCCTCTTTCGGCACGGCGATTACGAGTTTACAACGACCGAAATCGAGACGTTCGACAATCGGCAAATCGAGGCCGCGCTCGGCAAGTACGTTCTCACCTACGATACCGAGATCTGCAACGCCACGGCTCACGTATTCAGGAATGTCGTCGTCACGCAAATACAAGACATCCACATCCGCGCTTTGCGAGGACTGAATAAGGGAGCGTCCGCTGTCAGGGAAGGAAAGTCCTCGGGCAGCAAGGTACTCGATGCTCGCATCATAGAGGCGACCCTTCTTCTGGATAGCGAT
>CALRIB010000010.1 GCA_943359705.1 Candidatus Nomurabacteria bacterium
AATGAGAAATCCGGCGACGATGCTGGTCGCCGGACCGAAGAGGAGCACGCCCGGTACCAGCGCAGCGTATCGGTAGTGCATGATGAGCTGAGAGACGTCGATGAATGCCATACCGATGAAGTATATGCGTTCACCGCGATTGAGAAAGGTGTAGGCTCGTATAGTATGAGTGGCACTCGTATGCCTCCGCGCGCCCTTCGAATTCTGCTTGTCACCGACCTCTGGCATACGCATCCCAATGGTGTTGCCACCGCTGTCGACAATCTCGGCCAGGCGCTCACCAAGAAAGGGTGCGTGGTGGAGGTGCTCGAGCCCGGGCGTTTCTTCACTGTTCCGTTTCCGCTCTATCCCGACATGCGACTCGCGGTGTTTGCGCGCTCTGCCGTGCGTCGCATCGTCGCGCAAGGGAAATACGATGAAGTACATATCGCGACCGAGGGTCCGCTCGGATGGTACGCACGCGGAGCGTGTAAACGACTCGGCATTCCATTCACCACGGCCTTCCACGGTCAGAGTCATTTGTATGCGGAGTTGTGGCTCGGAAAAACTATCGGGCGCATCACGCTTAGTCTGATGGTTCGATTCCACGAGGCGGCCTCGGTCACGCTCGTGACGACCGAACCGATGAAGAAACAATTGAACTCGTTCGGCCTCGCGCGCGTGCATGTATGGCCGCTGGGCGTGAATGAGGCGTTTTTTACGCGTGGCACCTGTCCGGTCGGGCTGGAGGCGCCGGTGTTTATGTATATGGGACGGGTATCCTCGGAAAAAAATATCGACGAATTCTTTGCCGCCGACCTGCCGGGCACTAAGCTCGTGGTCGGAGACGGTCCCGACGCCAAGAAATTTGCCGCACAGAATCCGCGGATAACCTTCGTCGGGTATCAAAAAGGCGACGCGCTTATCAACTGGTGCTCATGTGCCGACGTGATGGTGATGCCCTCGCGCACCGAAACATTCGGCCTGGTCATGGTCGAGTGCCTGGCACTCGGTATCCCGATAGCTGCGCACGACGTGATGGGGCCGCGCGAGATAATCCAAAACGGTGTGAACGGGTATCTCGACGAAGACCTGGCGCGTGCGGCAAAGAGCGCACTCACGCTCTCACGCGATGCCTGCCGCGATTCCGTCAAGAAATATACCTGGAGCGCATCGGCCGATACGTTCCTCTCTATTCTGAGGAGCGCGCATCGGGGCGCTCGTTCGTCCGATACATCGGGTTGATGAGAAGCAGGTAGATATTTGCGAGCGCAAAAAGTAGGAACAGTCCCCACGCCGCAATGTAGTCAAATCCGAGCGCACTCGCCACGAGCGCCGAAGCACACAAAAGCGCGCTGAGTGCGTTTATCCGAATTTTCTTTTGCAGCAGCGGTGGCGGCGGAATAATTCCCGAGAGGTGCACGTACTTCGCGACCGCGATAAGAAAAAGGCCGAGCGATGCCCACGAGAACATCACTACGGAAGCGAATGATGCGGCAAGCCAGAGGTAGACGAACACCAGAAGTACGTCGAACGTGAGCTGGATCGGGTTATTCGGCGTGATAGCCGAGAACGTACGCACCGAAAAAAAGGTATTAGTGACCAGGACAACGTAATACAAGACTAACGGAAGCAATATTCCGCCCATGGTTCCGTCGTAGAACCATCCAATCACTCCGAAAAGTGAGAAGAGGGTGCATGCGAGGAGAGATTTTTGGGTCGGACTCATAGAGGCGCAAGGGATATTCAAATGGTACTATAAAACTCTTCAGGTATGGTATCCGACCAACTGCGACATATCTTGGCTCAGTATCGCTGGCTTTTTTCCGACCTTGCGTTCGTGAGGGCGGTCATGGTTGCCGGTGTATTGCTCTTTGTCGGCTCAACGCTCAACGTGATAGCCAACGTCTACGCGACCCACAGTGCAAGTAATTCCGTGACCGACATCGTTCTCTCCAACACTCGCGCATACAACGTCGACAATTTCTTCGTGTACGGCACTTTCGTTCTTACATTGTTCACGCTTCTCGTCGTCCTACTCCGTCCGAATTATTTCCCGTTTGTGGGAGCGAGTCTCGGGCTTTTTTATTGCATCCGCACATGCTTCGTCTCGCTCACGCATATCGGCCCCTTTCCCGACCGCGCCGTGCTCGACCTCGGTTCGTTCATGCAAAAGGTGCTGGGAGGAGGCGACATGTTCTTTTCGGGGCACACGGGCGCGCCGTTCTTGCTTGCACTCATCTTTTGGAGCGTGCCGGCTTTGCGTTACATCTTTCTCGCCTGGTCGGGATTCTTCGCAGTCGTCGTTCTTCTTGGCCACCTCCATTACACGATTGACGTCGCGGCCGCATTCTTCATCACGTTCACCATTTTCCACATCGCCGAGTTTCTTTTCCCTGCCTATCGTTCCATCTTCTAGACCGTGCCGCGAGACCTGGTATAGTTAAGGCATGGAAGAAGACGTAAGAGTGCGGCTTGAGGCCATCGAGAAGAAGGTGGACGCGACGTTCGCCGCAACGGAGAAAACCCGTAAATATATTTTGAGTATGCTCATCATGACCATCGTTGCCCTCGCGCTTCCGCTCGTTGGTCTTGTGTTTGCGATTCCGGCGCTCATCTCTACATACAGTACTCTGAGCGGGATGTAAGAAGGTCTTCACAGCAACGTCATACACGGGCATTACAAAATTAATCGTTAATCATTTTATATGGACGCACAAACAGCAGACAAGATAATTGAGGCAACGCACTGGCCGCGCATGGCGGCCGCGACCGCGCTCGGCGTGCTCGCACTTTTTCTGGTAGTCGGGACACTCAAGGAGCTCCGTGAATATCATTTTATCGGCAGCGGGGTGACCGCGAGCAACACTATCTCTGTTTCGGGTCAAGGTGAGGTGTTTGCAGTTCCTGACACAGCCTCCTTCAGTGTGTCGGTGCAGGAAGAGGCGAAAGACGTCAAAACCGCGCAAGATGCGGCAACAAAAAAGAGCAACGCCATTATCGACTACCTGAAGGGCGCCGGCGTGGATGAGAAAGATATTCAGACCGCCGACTACAACGTGAATCCGCAGTACTCCTATAGCCAGGGGGCGTGCCCGCAGTACGGCTACTGCCCGCCGGGCAAGCAGACGCTCACCGGTTATCAGGTGACGCAGACGCTTACGGTGAAGGTGCGTGATACCAACAAGGCGGGCGACCTCCTCTCGGGAGTCGGCTCGCGCGGGGCATCCCAGGTGAGCGGACTTTCCTTTGAACTCGCGCCTGCGGACCAGACGGCGAAAGAGGCCGAGGCGCGCGGCAAGGCTATCGCCGATGCCCGCACGAAAGCAGACGAACTCGCAAGGCAGCTCGGCGTATCAATTGTGCGCGTTGTCGGCTTCAACGAAGGCGGCGGCGGTCCCGTCTATTACGCGAAAGCCATGTCGATGGATTCAGCGGCAGGCAGCGCGGCCACACCGCCCTCGCCACAAATTCCGACCGGACAGAACAAAATCACGTCCAATGTGAGTGTCACGTACGAGATACGATAGCGCT
Source organism: Candidatus Nomurabacteria bacterium (assembly GCA_943359705.1). Classification (GTDB taxonomy): domain Bacteria; phylum Patescibacteriota; class Minisyncoccia; order Phycocordibacterales; family UBA2100; genus UBA10103. The sequence goes on from CALRIB010000010.1 coordinate 3,514, forward strand.
CAGAGCATTGCTGCACGGGGGTCGCGTCCGCGCGTGTTCGCGCGGCGCTCCCGCTCGGCCTCATCGGCCTGCGCGAAGACCCCCGTGCAGCAATGCCCCTCGCTTGCAGCTGAATTTGACTTTGTAGTCATCGTGCGTATTATTGACGGATAAGCCCCGGAAGGGGTTTTTGATTAGGAGAAGTGAATACTGAAACTATGGGCTTGATGCAATACATAAACGAAACGCGCGCGGAACTCCGGCATGTTGCCTGGCCGACACGGCTCCAGACCATTGTCTACACCGTTATCGTGGTGGCGCTCTCCGTCTTCATTGCGCTCTATCTCGGTTTCTTCGAATTCATTTTCACCACCGGCCTCGCTCGCACGGTCGCCGTCCTGCCGCACTCCAATTCAGGCGTCACGGTCACCGCGAGTACTTCGGAAGGTACTCTCATCATTTCTACCTCAACGCCCGCAGCTCCGGTGAAGAAGCCGATACCATCGACGCCGGGCGCACCGTCTTTCCAGTAATTTCTACGCACTACTAACTACGCACTAATTTTCATGGCTAAACAAACCTACGGAGAAGACCGCCAGTGGTACGCAGTGCATACCTATTCCGGTTACGAAGACGCCGTCGCGCGCAACCTGAAGCAGCGCATCGATTCTTTCGGGATGAAGGAGAGGATTTTCAACGTAGTTGTGCCGACCGAGAAGAAGATAAAGATTAAAAACGGTCGCAAGACGGAGATGAAAGAAAAGATCTTTCCCGGTTACGTGCTCGTCGATATGATCGCCTCCGACGACGCATGGAGTGTGGTGCGCAACACGCCGCAAGTCACCGGCTTCGTGGGCACCGCCAACCAGGCCGTACCGCTCGCGCAGGAGGAAGTCGACAAAATATTGAAGCGCGCCTCCGGCGACACCGTGCGCCACGCCATCGACCTTAGCGAAGGCGACGCAGTCGTTATCATCGACGGCCCGTTCAAGGATCTCGAAGGCAAGGTGGGCGAGATTGACGAAGAGCGCGGAAAGGTTAAAGTCTTGGTTCCGATGTTCGGCCGCGAAACCCCGGTGGAACTCGAAGCCGACCAAGTTCAGAGAGTGTAATTTTCAACGCACTACCCACTAATCACTACGCACTAGTTCATATGGCAAAAGAAATCACAAAAGTAATCAAACTCCAGATCGAAGCAGGGAAGGCTACGCCTGCTCCGCCGGTGGGTACTGCACTCGGTCCCGCGGGCGTCAACATCGGCGAGTTCGTAAAGCAGTTCAACGACCAGACGCGTCCGATGATCGGCAACGTCGTGCCGGTCTTGCTCACCGTCTACAAAGACCGCAGCTTCACCTTTATCGTCAAAAAGCCGCCGGCTTCTCGCCTCATCCTGAAGAAGCTCAACATGGAAAAGGGCTCGCACAAGCCGCAAGACAAAGTGGGCAAGCTCTCCAAGAAGCAGCTCGAAGAAATTGCGACCGAGAAAATGGAGGACCTGAACGCCAACGACCTCGAACAAGCCAAGAAAATCATAGCCGGCACCGCCCGAAGTATGGGCATCGATTCCGACCTCTAGGTCGCGTTACAATACGGGCTATGCCAGCCCAGGCCATTACAGAAGCACTCAAACGGGTGCTTTCTGATTTGAATATTGCCGCGCCGGACGAGAAGGTGTTGGAGCATCCTGCAGAGCTTGAAAAGGGGGATTATGCGACGGGAATTGCTCTGAAACTCGCAAAGCAGGCCGGGATGGCGCCGCGAGCGTTGGCGGAAAAGATTGTTGCGGGGTTGGGGACTATTCCGGGAGTCGCAAAAATTGAGATTGCGGGTGCGGGGTTCGTCAATTTCTTTCTTGAGTCGAAGGTGTTTGCCGAGACGGTAGATGTTGCGCGCTCCACGGTGGGTAAGTGGGGGAGGAATGCGGACAACGCCGGGAAAAAGTTCATGGTCGAGTACACTGACCCGAATCCTTTTAAAGAATTCCATATCGGACACCTGATGAGCAATGCCATCGGTGAGAGCGTAGCGCGGCTTATCGAATACACTGGTGCCGAAGTGAAGCGCGCCAACTATCAGGGTGATGTGGGGCCGCATGTGGCGAAAGCACTATGGGGATTGAAAAAGCTTGCGCTCAGCGCGTCAGACTCTGCCGCGCTCGGTAAGGCATACGCAGCGGGTGCGGGTGCCTATGAATCAGACGCGTCTGTTCGGCCGGAAATAGATGCAATCAACGCAAAAGTGTACGACCGCTCTGATACTGAGGTGAACAAGCTATACGACGAGGGAAGAAAGACTTCACTCGCGCATTTTGAAGAGCTCTACAAGATGCTCGGAACAAAATTTGATTTCTATTATTTTGAGAGTGAGACAGCATCTCGTGGCATCGATATTGTGCGTCAGCACCCCGACGTATTCGTGCAGAGCGAAGGCGCTGTCGTCTACCACGGCTCGCACACTCGCGTTTTCATCACATCAAAAGGACTTCCGACGTACGAGGCCAAAGAGCTTGGACTTGCCGAAATGAAAGCTGCCGCGTGGCAGTTCGACAAATCCATTACCGTAACTGCGCACGAACAGAGCGGCTATTTCGAAGTAGTCATTGCCGCGATGCAGCAAGTGCAGCCCGAACTCGCGCAAAAGTTAAAACATATTACGCACGGCATGATGCGCCTTCCGAGCGGCAAAATGTCTTCGCGCACGGGCGATGTTATTACCGGCGAGTCACTCCTTAACGACCTTATCGAACAGGCGAAGCTGCGAGCCCAAGATAGCCGCGCCGACGATACGAAACAGCTTGCGCAAGATGTGGCGGTGGCAGCGGTGAAATATCAGATATTGAAACAAGCATCGGGACGCGACATCGTCTTTGACCGTGAGCGCGCGCTTTCACTCGACGGTGACTCAGGGCCGTATTTGCAATACGCACACGCGCGTGCGCATCAGCTCGTGGAGCGCGCGCGGACGCAGAGCGTCGAGCCGGAAGTCGATATCAATGCGGCGCAGAGCGACCTCACGCGCCTCCTGCATCGTTTCCCGGAAGCCGTTGCCTATGCTGCGAAGGAGTTAGAGCCGCATCTTCTTACCAACTACATGCTGGAATTTGCCAGCGCCTTCAATAGCTGGTACGCACAGGAGCACATTCTCGACGGTTCGGCAGGGTCGCCGCATAAGGTCGCCGTGGTAGATGCCGTACGCGCGACGCTCAGTACCGGCCTTCACCTCCTTGGAATTCCTGCACCTGAAAAGATGTAGCGCAAAGGTTTCTGATACAGTAGGTGAATGTTGCAGGACGAAGCACTCGCGATATTGAAAACAGGATTGAATGTCTTCCTCACCGGCGAGCCGGGGAGCGGGAAGACGCACACCATTAATCGATACGTAGCTTGGCTGCGCGAGCGCGGCATTGAGCCGGCGGTCACCGCTTCGACCGGCATTGCGGCGACGCATATCAACGGAATGACCATTCATTCGTGGAGCGGTATCGGCATCAAGCGTTCGGTGTCGGATTTTGATATCGAAATAATACAGAGTCGCGAAAAGACCGCGCGGCGTATCATCGAGGCCAAGGTGCTTATCATCGATGAGATATCCATGCTCGACGCGGCCACGCTTGAGAGTGTCGACCGCGTGCTCCGCACGTTGCGGAGGCGCCCCTTGATGCCGGAGCAACCGTTCGGAGGTTTGCAGGTGGTTTTCGTCGGCGACTTTTTTCAGCTGCCGCCCATCTCGCGAGATGAGACGGCGAAATTCGCATTTGAATCCGATAGTTGGAAGGAAGCCAATCCGATTGCGTGTTACTTGTCGGAACAGCACCGGCAGGAAGACCCTGATTTTCTCGAACTCCTCTCCGCGATGCGGAAGAACACGCTCACGAGTGCGCATCGCACGCGCCTCCGCTCGCGCTCGGGAATATTGCCCAAGCGCGAAGTCGCCACACGGCTCTATACGCACAACGAGAACGTAGACCGGATTAACAACGAATCGCTCGCGAAGATAGCCGAGAAGGGGCGTGTCTATCAAATGGAGTCGCGCGGTGCCCGAGCGCTCGTGGAAGCGCTCAAGAAAAATTGTCTCTCGCCCGAAACGCTCGAACTCAAGGTTGGCGCATCGGTGATGTTTACGCGCAACAATTTTGACGAAGGGTACGTCAACGGCACGCTAGGGCATATCGTCGATTTCTCGTCGCTGGGCCTTCCTATCGTGCAAACGAAGCGCGGAAAGGTAACTGTGGAGCGGGTGATGTGGGAAGTGATGGACGGTAACAAGATACTGGCGCGCATCACGCAGATACCGCTTCGGCTTGCGTGGGCGATTACGGTGCACAAAAGCCAGGGGATGTCGCTCGACGCGGCAATTATCGATCTCTCACAGGCTTTCGAATTTGGCCAGGGGTACGTGGCCATTTCTCGAGTACGTTCACTCGCCGGTCTTTTTCTCGAAGGGTTCAATGAACGCGCGCTTGAATTGCATCCGAAAGTCGCGTCGGCGGATAATTATTTTCGCAGCTACTCGGATGTGGCGCGAAAGAAATTCGCCGGTTTGGCGGCCGATGAGAAAGCAAAACTCGAAAAGAATTTTCTCAAAGCTATTGGTGCGAGCGAACTGACTGCGGACCTGCCTGCCGGCAGGCAGGACTCACTTCGCTCAAACAGTCCTCGGTCAGGTTCCGCCGCCCCTGGCTCCCTTGCGGCTCTTCGTGAAAAATATCCCAACGTCGGCAAGGCATGGAGCAAGACCGACGACGAACTCTTGAAGAATATGTTCGCTGAGAAAAAACCGAATAAAGATATTGCCGCACACTTCGGCAGAAAACCCGGAGCCATCCGTTCGCGACTCGGTCACCTCGGGCTTATTGAAGATTATTGGTCAAAACGTAAGAAAGCCGCCGCCGAAAAATCGTCGCTTTCTACTTAGGGTGGGCTTTGGTACGATGTGCGGAATGGCTGAGAATCCCTCCTTCGCTGAAGCTCCGGACGGGCAAGCAGGAAAAAAGTCCGCCGTAGCATTACGGGAAGAGGCAACGCTTGCCTGGTGGAAAGAACGCGATATCTTCAAGAAAACGCTCGCAAAACCGGCGACGAGAGGCGAGTTCGTCTTCTATGAGGGCCCGCCTACAGCCAACGGACGCCCCGGCATCCACCATCTCGAGAGCCGCGCTTTCAAGGACGCGGTGCCGCGCTACCGCACGATGCGGGGCTTCCATGTGCGCCGCAAGGCCGGATGGGACACGCATGGCCTTCCCGTCGAGCTCGAAGTCGAAAAGGAGCTTGGAATAAAAAATAAAAAGGAGATAGAAACCTTCGGCATCGCGAAATTTAACGAGAAGTGCAAGGAGAGTGTGATGCGCTATATCGGGGAGTGGAAGACCTTTACCGACCGCATCGCGTTTTGGGTCGACCACGACGAGACGTACTTCACCTTCAAGAACGAGTACATCGAGTCGGTGTGGAGTATTTTGAAGACCGCGCACGAGAAGAAGCTTTTGTACAAAGACTATAAGGTCGTGCCGTGGTGCCCGCGCTGCGGCACGGGGCTTTCTTCGCACGAAGTCGCGCAGGGCTATCAGGACGACACACCCGACCCGTCGGTGTATGTGAAGTTCAAAGTCAGGAACCCGGAAAAGGTTGGTTTATCTGGAGATGTCTACTTGCTCGCATGGACGACGACACCTTGGACTCTGCCTGGGAATGTTGCGCTTGCAGTTGGAGCAGATGTTAAATACGTAATAGCAAAACGGTCACCCGTCCAGCGGTTTGAAGAAGGTGAGAGCCCTTCTCGTGTTTTGAAAGAACATTACATAGTTGCAACTAATCGCTTGCAGGATGTGATGACCCAAACAAACTTTGAGAGGGAGAAGGAGTTGCTCGGTAGTGAATTGGTTGGGCTAGAATATGAGCCCCTCTTCCCGTATCTCGCGCAAGCGGTTCCGCTCGCCCAGGAAGAGTCGCTCAAAAAGGCGTACAAAGTGTACGCGGCGGATTTCGTTTCGACCGAAGACGGTACCGGTATCGTGCACACGGCGGTGATGTACGGTGCAGACGACTTCGAGCTTGGGACAAAACACGGACTACCGAAGTATCACCTCGTCGGCGAAGACGGAAAATTCTTGCCGGCAGCGGGGCCGCTTGCGGGGAAATTCGTAAAAAGTGCGGACGCAGATGTGATAGAGGCGCTGCAGGGGCATGGTGCGCTTTTCAAAAAAGAAATAATCAAACACACGTACCCCTTTTGCTGGCGCTGCAAGACGCCGCTCATCTACTATGCACGCGATTCGTGGTACATCCGTATGTCGAGCTTGAAGGCCGAGCTCATCGGCGAGAACGAAAAAATACACTGGGAGCCGGAGCACATTCGCGAAGGTCGCTTTGGTGAATGGCTCAGAGACATCAAAGATTGGGCGATAAGTCGCTCGCGCTATTGGGGCACGCCGCTGCCGATTTGGGAGTGCGCGGAGTGCAAATCAGTCGACGTCATTGGCTCTGTTGCGGAATTGCGTGAAAAAGCGCGCGGCGCTCCGCTCGACTTACATCGCCCGTACATCGATGAATTCTCATTCTCATGCTGGTCATGCGGCGGAGAGATGAAGCGAGTGCCGGAAGTACTCGACGTATGGTTCGACTCCGGCGTGATGCCGTTTGCGCAAGACCACTACCCGTTTGAGAACAAAGCACTCATCGACGGCGCCGGCTACCCGGCCGACTACATCTGTGAAGCCATCGACCAAACGCGCGGGTGGTTCTACACGTTGCACGCAATCGGTGCGATTACCGGTCGCGGGCGAGCATTCAAAAACGTTATTTGCCTCGGACACATCCTCGATGCGAAGGGCAAAAAGATGTCGAAATCCCTCGGTAATATCGTCGTCCCGCAGGCCGCCATCGACACCTACGGAGTGGATGCATTGCGGTACTTTATGTACACCGTTAATGCGCCGGGAGACTCAAAGAATTTTGACGAGCGCATCGTCGACGAGATAGTAAAAAAGAATATCGGGCGGCTCGGCAACGTCCTTTCCTTTTATCAATTGTATGCCGACGGTACGTTGCGCGATTGGAAGAGCGAGAACATTCTCGACCGTTGGATACTCGCACGGCTCGGGCAGCTCATTCGCGAAGCCACCGACGGGTTTGAGCAGTACAAACTCGATACAGCGATGCGGCCGCTCACAGGATTTATCGACGACCTATCCGTGTGGTACCTGCGCAGAAGCCGCGACCGATTCAAAGACGAGACTCCCGATAAGAAAGCGGCACTCGCGACGATACGCTATGTCTTGGATGCCCTCTCGCGCGTGATGGCGCCCTCGATGCCGTTCTTTGCCGAACATCTTTTCCAAGCGGTACGGGAGGAAGAGGACGAGGAGAGCGTGCACTTGGCGACGTGGCCGGAGAAGCCGCGGTCGCAAGGCTTTTTTGCCCGGCTTTTTGGGCGTGATGAAGACGCGGTCATTATCGGTGCGATGGCACTCGCGCGCGGTGTTGTTACGGAGGCACTCGAGGCGCGCGAGAAAGCGGGCATCAAAATTCGTCAGCCGCTCTCCTCGCTTTCGATAGAGCGCTCTTTCAAATTGCCATTCGAATACCTCGACATTATCGCCGCGGAGATAAACGTAAAGGCGGTTACGTTCGGCTCACAGCTTTTCCTCAATACCGAGATAACCCCCGACCTTCGGGAAGAGGGAATCGTCCGCGACGCTATCCGAGCCATACAAGTATTCCGGAAAGAGTCGGGCATGAAGCCCGGGCAACCGGGCACGTACATCGTCCCGGCCTCTGAACATCGGGACATACTCGAAAAGAATCGAGCTCATATTGAAAAAGCAACGAACACGACGTTACAATTCAACTGATGTACCAGAAGTACCACACGGAAGCGCTGGTCCTGGGAAGCCGCGAGCGCGGTGAGAATGACCGCGTGTTCATTTTGTTTACGAGAGATTTCGGGCTCGTACGCGCACGCGCGAGCGCGGTGCGCTCGGAAAAGTCGCGCATGCGATACGCGCTTCAGAATTATGCGCGTGTCCACGTGTCGCTCGTGCGCGGAAAGCGCGGATGGCGCGCGGCCGGCGCGGCGGCTATCCAAGGAGTTTCTTCCGATGCTCGAAGTGTTGCCACATTCGCCCGCATTTCAGAACTTCTCATCAGGCTAATCCACGGCGAGGAGAAAAACGGGTATTTATTCGCAACACTGACCGAAGCGCACAGTGCTCTGATGCAAGCGAAGCACGACACCGCGCCCGTCGTCGAGCTTGTCTGCGTCGCGCGCATGCTCTACGCGCTCGGCTACCTTTCTTCCGAAGCTCTCTCAACCGCGCTTTTTACGCATACGGCGTACACCGGCGAGTCCTTGCTCGAGGCTGAGACGATGCGCGACTCTTTGCTCTCGTCTATAAATAAAGCCATCGCCGAGACGCAGCTCTAGTCCTTGATATACTTCAAGGAATGGATCCGATGGAGTCGCGCGACCATGAGCAGGAAAAGATAGAACGCTTACGGCGTGCGATGTATTCGCGCGAGATGAGTCCTAAGTTGAAGGAGCGCGAGCGACGCGAAATGGATGAGATACGCCCTATCGTGGGGGAAGATTGGCAACGCCACGAGCCGCAACTTGAAAACACCATGGTGGCGCCTCGCACGATAGGTATGGCGCGCAAGGTGCTGTGGTGGGTGCTCGCGGGCGCGGTACTCTTTTTTATCGCGGCAGGCGGTTTCTTTGTCTACTACTTCGCTCTTGGCACCGGCGCTTCTCCTGCCTCACCCAACAACATCGACATCACCATCTCCGGGCCGCCGCAGATAGCGGGGGGTGAGGCAACCGAGCTGCAGGTTACGGTGACCAATCGTAATCAGGTGTCTCTCCAGCTCGCCGACATTGTCATCACGTATCCGACGGGCACACGATCACCGACCGACCTCTCAACCGATCTTTCCAATCAGCGCATCTCGCTCGGCACGATTGAGCCGGGCGGCAAACGACAAGGCACCATTTCCGCGATCTTTTCAGGGAGTAGCAGCAGCGACGCGAACGTCAAGGTCGACCTCGAATACCGACTCGCCGGCTCAAGTGCGCTATTCGTCGCGTCGAGCGAGTACCACAGCACGTTCAGTTCCTCGGCGCTCTCGGTCACTGTCGACGGCAACAACGAGACGATATCCGGCCAGCCTATCGCATTCACCGTCACCGTCGCATCCAACGCCAACACAACGGTCAAAGATGCACTGCTCGCGGTCAGCTACCCGTTCGGCTTCGTGCTTACGTCGGCGACGCCTGCCGCGAAGACGGCAGGCGTGTGGGAACTCGGCGACCTCGCGCCCGGCCAAAAACGCGACATCACCATCCGCGGTACACTCTCGGGCGAAAGCGGGGACCAACGCGTCTTCCGTTTCTCCTCGGGTACACGAGCCAAGCCGCAAGACACCACCATCAAAACGAACCTTGCCGACAGTACGTTCAAAATGAAGATATCTGAGCCGTTCCTCGGCCTCGCTGTCGCGGTCAACAAAACTTCAGGCGCGAGTGCCGCGGTATCTCCCGGCGACAACGTAAACGCTGTTGTCTCGTGGCAGAACAATTTACCGACCGCGATTACCGACGCGGTTATCGTCGCGCGTCTCTCAGGGATACAGATAGACGGCGCGACCGTACACTCCATCGACGGCTTCTTCCGTTCCACCGACGATGTGGTGCTCTGGGACAAAACAACGACCAACGGGGTGTTTGCAAACATCGCCGCGGGAGCCAAGGGCACCGTCGGTTTTTCATTCCAAATGCCCTCAAGCGATGTGCTCAAAAACATCCGCGACCCGTACCTCACTATCACCGTCAACGCGGCAGGCAAACGTCTATCCGAAGACGGCGTGCCCGAAAACCTCCAGGCCACCGCCTCGCAGCGCGTGGCGCTTGCGAGCGACCTTAAGCTCACTGCTCAGGGCTTGTACTACGCCAACCCGTTCGGCTCCTCGGGCCCGATGCCGCCTAAATCCGGCACCGAGACTACGTACGCCGTTGTCTTCACGCTCACCAACACGACCAATAAAATAGAAGGTGCCAAACTCAAAGCGACTCTTCCGGCGTATGTGCGCTGGACGGGCATTTATAGTCCCGCAACCGAGAAAATATCGTTCAACCAAAACGACGGCACCTTCTCATGGGACATCGGCACCATAGAGCCGGGGGTAGGGTTAAACGGCATCCCGCCGCGCCAAGCTGCCGTTGCCATCGGCTTTACGCCTTCTACCTCGCAGATAGGGCAGGAGCCCATACTTCTGCAAACTATCGGTCTCACCGGCACCGATTCATCTACCGGGCAGGCCGTCAAAAAGACAGTCAAGAACGTGACCACCAACATCGTGGGCGATCCGGGCTTTAGCGCGACGAATGCGACCGTGGTACGGTAGTTCGATATGAGCGACGTGACAATGGAAAAAATAATCTCGCTGTGCAAGCGGCGCGGATTCATTTATCCCGGCAGCGAAATATACGGCGGCCTCTCCGGCACATGGGATTACGGCCCGCTCGGCGTCGAATTGAAAAATAACATCAAGGCGCTCTGGTGGAGTACCTTCATCCGCGAGCGCGACGATATGTTCGGCGTCGATGCAGCTATCCTCATGCATCCGAAAGTCTGGGAAGCGAGCGGGCATGTGGCAGGGTTTTCCGACCCGCTCGTCGAGTGCAAGAAATGCAAGAAACGTTTTCGTGCCGATCATGTAGAAGGCGGAAAGTGCCCCGAATGCGGCGGCGCCTTGGGCGAAGTGCGGCAGTTCAACATGATGTTCAAGACGCAGATAGGTGCGGCTGAGGACGAGCAGTCGGTTTCCTACCTCCGCCCGGAAACCGCAGGAGGGATTTTCGTCAATTTCAAAAATGTGGTCGACTCGTTCCACCCCAAACTACCGTTTGGTATCGGGCAGATAGGGAAGGCCTTTCGCAACGAAATCGCCCCGCGTGATTTTATTTTCCGCGTGCGTGAGATGGAACAGATGGAAATCGAATACTTTGTCCGTCCGTCCGAATGGGAAGCGGCGTTTGAGGAGTGGCGCAAAGAGTCGCTCGGATTCTTTGAGGCAGTCGGCATCGAGAAGAATAGTGTTCACGAGCTAGAAGTAGCCGACGGCGACCGAGCACACTATTCCAAACGCACGATTGATTTTGAATTCGATTTCCCGTTCGGTCGCAAAGAGCTCTCCGGTCTCGCATATCGCACCGATTTCGACCTCGCCGCTCATGCCAAGGCATCCGGGCAAGATATTTCCTATCTCGACGCCGACGGATCGCGCACCGTTCCGCATGTCATCGAGCCTTCTTTCGGCGTCGACCGCACCATTCTTGCGCTTCTCACTTCCGTGTACACCGAAGACGAACTCGGCGGCGAGACTCGCACGTATCTGAAATTCAACAAAGCCGTCGCACCCGTTAAGGCTGCGATTTTTCCGCTTCTCAAAAATAAACCCGAGCTCGTCGCGAAAGCGCGCGAAGTGTACATGATGCTCAAGAAAGTAATCCCACAAATCGTCTGGGACGACAACGGCAACATCGGCAAACGCTACCGCCGCCAAGATGAAATCGGCACTCCGTACTGCATCACCATCGACTTCGACACCCTAGGCGAAAACCCCGAACTCAAAGACACCGTCACCCTCCGCGACCGCGACACGGGCGAACAGGAACGAGTGGCAATCGGCGAACTCATCGCGAAAATCGCGGCTTAAAGCAGTCGTTTACCGGATTCGAGACTGTGCTACGATGCGCCTCATGGAGGGGCGGAATTTCAGTATTTCCATCACGACCGGTACGGTCATCAAGGCGGTACTGATTTTGGTCGGTGCGTGGCTGCTTTTCACGCTTCGTAGCCTCATTCTCGACGTAGTTACTGCGGTCGTCATTGCCTCCGCTATCGAGCCGGCAGTCGTTCGCCTTCGAAAGAGCGGTTTTCCTCGAGTGCTCTCGGTTATCGTTGTGTACCTCGTGCTTCTACTGGTTTTTTTCAGCATCTTCTTCTTTTTCCTCCCGTCAGTGTTCCAAGACTTCAGCACGTTTATCGGTACGCTCCCGAGTTATCTCGACACCTTCAACCACCTCAGCTCTTTTGACGAGTACGCTCGCTCGCTCGGTGTGACCCCGCCCGACCTCTCGAGCGCGAATTTCATGCAAAGCATTCGCGATGCGATCGACGTCAACGGCGTCTTCGGCAATGCCTTCACCGCCATCGCGAGTATTTTCGGCGGCGTCATTTCCTTCATTCTTATTATCGTGTTCTCCTTTTATTTTGCGGTTATCGAAACGGGCGTGGACGACTTTTTGCGCGTCATTTCGCCCAAAAAGCATCAGGCATACCTGCTCGACCTCTGGCGCCGCTCGCGCCACAAGATAGGTCTTTGGATGCAAGGGCAACTCTTGCTTGCGGTCATTATGGGGGTGCTCGTGTATCTCGGCCTCACCATCCTCGGTATTAAGCACGCGCTCGTGCTGGCGGTCATTGCAGCGGTCTTTGAAATAATCCCGGTGTTCGGCCCCACGCTCGCTGCGGTGCCGGCGATACTCATCGCATTCGTCGACGGCGGCGCCACAAAGGGTCTTTTCACGGTCGGCCTCTACGTCATCGCTCAACAATTTGAGAATCACCTCATCTATCCGCTCGTCGTGACGCGCGTCGTCGGTGTGCCGCCGCTTCTCGTTATTCTCGCGCTCATCGCGGGCGCGCAGCTGGCCGGCTTCCTCGGCATCCTGCTTTCGGTACCGGTCGCGGCCATCATCCAAGAATTGGCAAAAGATTTCGAAGAGAGCAAAGCGTTCGAGAGTTCCACCGCGTAGTCTCCATGGCGAAAGCTTTTTACCTTACAACGACGTTGCCGTACGTAAACGCCGACCCGCACATCGGCTTTGCGCTTGAGATAGTCCAGGCGGACATTCTCGCGCGCTACCGCGCGCTTTGCGGTGACGAAGTATTTTTCAACACCGGCACCGACGAGCACGGAGTGAAAATTTATCGCAAAGCGCAGGAAGAAGGGAAGGATACGCAGAGCTACGCGGACGAATACGCGGCAAAGTTCCAAGATCTCAAACAAAAACTCGGGTTGTTTGAAGGCCTGCACTTCATTCGTACCACCAATCCGCATCACAAAGCTGCGGCACAGGAATTTTGGAAGCGCTGCGCCGCAAACGGCGACATCGAGAAGAAATTGTACCGGATGAAATATTGCGTCGGCTGTGAGCTTGAGAAAACCGATTCTGAACTCGTCGACGGTAAGTGCCCGATTCATCCGAATTTGGAAATCGAGACGCGTGAGGAGGAGAATTATTTCTTCAAATTTTCGAACTATCAAAAGCCGCTTCTGGAGATGTACGCGAAGAATCCGGAGTTTGTCGTACCCGATTTCCGCTTCAACGAAATAAAGCGCTTTATCGAAGATGGCGCCGAAGACTTCTCCATCTCGCGCCTCAAAGAAAAAATGCCGTGGGGCGTCGAGGTCCCGGGCGACTCTGCGCACGTCATGTACGTGTGGTTTGATGCGCTCATCAATTATATTTCTACACTCGGCTGGCCGGAAAAGGAAGTGGACTTCGAGAGATTCTGGGGCTCAAAAGCTGCACCAAATGCGGTACAGATGGCCGGAAAAGACCAAATTCGCCAGCAGGCGGCGATGTGGCAAGCAATGCTCATCTCCGCAGGTCTCCCGCCCACCAAGCAGATAGTTATCCATGGATTCATCAATGTCGGCGGGCAAAAGATGTCGAAAAGTCTCGGCAACGTGGTTAATCCGATGGATATCGTCGACGAGTACGGCGCCGACGCACTTCGCTACTATCTCGCGCGGCACATTCATCCGTTCGAGGATTCTGATTTCACGATGGAGAAATTCAAGGAGGCATACAACGCGGGCCTCGCCAACGGCCTCGGCAATTTAGTAGCGCGCGTGATGCAGCTCGCGAGCACCAATCTCGCGGAACCGGTGAAAGTAGAATTCACACCGTATCCGCAGGAATTCACTAATGCACTCGACGCGTATGAGATGAACAAAGCCGTCGACTACGTATGGTCGCGCATTCACTTACTCGACCAAAAAATAAATCAGACCGAGCCGTTCAAGCTCGTGAAGACCGAACCGGAAAAAGGGAAGGAGCTCATTCGTGAACTCGTACGCGAACTTGCCGCCATCGACCTGATGCTCGAGCCCATCCTCCCGGGGACAAGCGGGAAAATCATCGAAGCCATTATGGCCAACAAAAAGCCGGAGAATTTGTTTCCTCGAAAAGAATAAATATGGGCTTTGAGCAATTTCGGAAAGCGACGGCAGATTCCATCAAAGCGGTTAGCAAGAAAGATCGTCCGGAAAAATTAGATGAGATTCAGCGCACCGAAGAATATTGGAAGGCTCGGTCAGAAAAATTGAAAGCGGTAGTGCAGCCCACTGAATTATCGGAGGACCGCATCTCACTTCATTGGAAGATTAAGAGCGTCTATCACGGGACTGATACGGCTGGCATTAATGTCTTAAACTTCGCAGAAGAGAGCACCATCGGGAATCACGCGGTGTACTTTACCATTGATCCCGCGTTAGCCATGGGCTACGCAAAACTTCGAGGAAAAGAAAGAAAAACCGGACAATCCCACTTGTATGAGGCGACATTAAGAGACACGAATTTGTTAAATTGGGCCGAACAAGAGACTGTCAAAAAATTAGGGAAAGAATTTGGAGACTACTGCTTCACGGCCTGGGAAGAGTTAGGCACATTGGAGTACAAAGATTTCTCGCAAAAGCACGGGTTGTGGGGGCACGTCGAAAAAAGAACGGCTTTATATGCGCTTAAGAAAATCATTGAAATATGCGACCACCCGGATAAATTGAACGGCGGAAATATAAAAACTATCTCTCAGGGTGTAATGGGCATTTTCTTTGAGAAGTTCGTTAAGGATAAGGGTTACGATGGAGTCATCACTATAGAAGGAGGAGATGACCAAGAATTTACGGCAAAATCGGGCATTTCGGTCGTTCTCTTCAACCGAGAAAAAATATTGTCTCACAGAGCAATTGATATAACACCAGAGAGAAATTTGAGGTCATGAAATATTTCGATGCACATACGCACGTCAACTTTGTCGCTTACAACGAAGACCGCG